>CAZXSG010000493.1:3825-4340 GCA_964643185.1 uncultured Holophagales bacterium | reverse complement strand
GAGAGCCGCGGCGGACCGCCCGGCTTCGCGGGTCCGAGGAAGCCGAGCCCCTCGGCCGAGCCCTGGAGACAGTCGTTGAGCATCCGCAGGATCTGCTCGTAGTTGGAATTCCGCGACTGGGTGTTGGCCATCTTGTAGAGGTTGACCAACTCGTCAAGACAGACCAGGAGGCCGCTGTATCCCGCGAGGCGTACGAACCGGGCCAGGAGCTTGAGCTGGTCGTAGACGTTCGAGTCGTCCACGATCGTCCTCACGCCGAGCGCGCTGCGTGCATCGGTCTTTGTGGTGAACTCGCCTCGAAGCCACCTCACAGCGGCCGATTTGAGAACGTCGTTTCCCGTGTCGTGACCCCGCCAGTAGGCCGCGATCACCTCAGCGAAATCGTATCCACCGACCAGCTCGCTAAGAGCAGCGAGCCTTTCGCGGATCACGACCTCCGCCCCCACGCCCTTCTGCTTGGCCTCGGTCATGGCGGTGGAGATGAAGCGCTCGACGACGCCCGACAGCGCACCTCC
>CAZXSG010000493.1:0-3815 GCA_964643185.1 uncultured Holophagales bacterium | reverse complement strand
GGAGAGACCGGGCTGTGTGGCGGGTGTGGCGGGGGCGGGGGGGAGGTGGGGCAGGGGATCGAGCTGGGCGGCCTGCTGGGCGGCGGCGGGTCGCTCGGGGACGATGAGGGCCTGGCGACGGCGGCTCTCGAGCACGCGGTCGTGTTCGAGCAGGCCGTAGGCTTTGCTGATGGTCATCGGGTTGAGGGCCAGCTCGGCGGAGAGGGCGCGGGCGTGCCCGCCTCCGGCGGATTGAATCCTCCGGTCCGGGGTGAGGTCGGCATGCACCGAGACGAGCTGCTTCTCGAGCGCGATCGAGCGCACCAGGTGCAGAAAAAAGGTCTTCCCCGAGCCATACTCGCCGATGACGAAGCGGATGGCCGAGCCACTGTCGGAAATCCGTTCGAGGTCGCGGAGCAGGGCGCGAACCTCTTCGACCCGGCCTACCTGGATGAACTGCTGGCCCGTGCGGGGCACCACACCGGCACGCAAGGATTGCAGAATCGCATCCCGGTGTTTGGGGCGAATGCGCTCGACTTCGCTCACGATACGTACTCCTTTGCCGCTTCCGGGTTGACCTCGAGAGGATCCTCACCTTCGAAGAGTGGCTCGCCGCTGCGCTCCAGACTGTGCTCATTCAAGACGTCGAGAGCGCCGTCCGTCATCAGGCCCAGTCGCTGTGCGAGCGCCTCGACCTCGGCTCGGGTCCATGAAGCGCGGGCGAGAAGAGCCTCGAGGAAAGAGTGGTGGGAAGCGTCGAGGCCGGGCGTCCCCGATCCGTCGGGCTCGGGAGGAGGCGTCGAAGCGGGCTGGGGCTCGTCTTCGACGAAGATCGAGCTCAGGAGAGCGGAGACGGCGGCCGTTTGAGCGAGCTTGGCTTCGATACGGTCTCGGCTGAGCGCGACGCCCTGAGCCGGCGCTGGTGGACGCGGCGGCCCCGAGATCGAGAAGCCCTTCGCGCCGGCAGCGGGCCGCACGGAGACCGGTTCGTCGGGAGCGGCCTCGGCCACCGCGCCCGCGTGGAGGTCGGAATAGACGCGTGCGGGATCGATCTGGAGGAGCCCGTACAGGCGTGTGAGCATCGCGACCTCGGACGGCGTGACTTTGCCGTCGGCGTTCGCGATGTCGGCGAGGAACCTGCCAATCGATTCTCGTTGCGGGCTCTCGAGTGACTCGAGCCGCTTCTTGAGCCCTGTTGCGGATGGCTTGGAGGCGAGGAGCCAGCGCAGGTAAGCCCTGTGTCGCGGCCGTTCCTCGGGTGCGATGAAGAGCGCTTCCTCGATGTGGCTTTCGAGCTGCCGGACTTCGGATCGCTCGAGCTCACCGTCGGCACCGGCAACGACCGCGGCGAGGTGCAGAAGGAGTCGACCGGCAACCGTCGCGGGTGATGCGGCGCTTGGCGCCGTGGGTGGGAGCCTGAACAGAACGACGTTGCCCTCGGCCGGCACGTTGGGTCCGCCAAACCGAACGTCCGGCTCGACACCGACTCCTTGGTGCTCGAGGAGCTGGAGCAAGAGGAGGGCCTCAGAGCGCTGGATCTTGTCCACCGGCTCAGGCCAGGTCCGCCAGAGGTCTTCGGCCGGCATCGTCGCCGAGTCTGACTCCTCGAGGCGCTCGCGGGCCGCGGCCCACAAAGCCTCGACCGAGGGCGACCGGACACTCCCCCTGATTTCTCGTGGCAGCAGGGCGATCGCCCCAGGGGAATCCCGTTGGTCGGGGTTGCGCCCTATCCAGCGGCTGAACGGCTCGAGATCGGCCACACATTCCTCCGCGAGCTCGACGATCTTGCTAAGCGGCCTGGGGTTGACCTCCGGGATCTCGCGCGTGGAGGCGGTTCGGAGAGGCAGTGAAGTGATCTGGCCTCCGAATGAAGAGCTCGCGGGGTAGTAGGTGAGAGAGAGTGCTCGTTTGGCGGGTTGAAGCGCCAGCCCTTCGCCGAACCGATCGCCGTAGCGCCGACGAAACAACTCGGTGATCTCGGACTGACAGCGGATCGACGTGGTTCGGAGTCGCGTCTCGGGTTCGTGAAGGTACCAGGCCAAGGCCCATTCGTTCGTTAGCGGCTTCCCCTCGGAGGCGAGCTGCCCCAGAGCCGCGCGTATCCCCAGAGGCAGCTCTCGGCCCTTTTCCTCTGCCGGCGGGGGAGCGGAAGCGTAGAAGGGTCCGTCCTGAGTCGCGAACCGTAGAACGTCGAGGAACGCGAAGGCGTATCTCCGGAATGGAGCGCTGGTTCGGTAGATCTCGGAGAGCCGCTCGACCTCTGCTTGTATCTCCGGAAGTTCCTTCCTCGTGGCGTCGTTCTCGGTGGCTTCCGCGAGCGCACGGCGTTCGAGCCCATAGAAATAGAGAAAGACGTGTCCGATTCCAATTCCGGGGTCGCTCCTTCCCCCGGCCAGCCACCTTAGGTACGCGCCCCGCGACGCCGGAGGTATGGATGAATAGGAGGGCCAATAGGGCATCAAGGCGCCCGCGTAGTCCGGGGTACGAAGGTCTACCGGAAGAGATGGGTCGATGAGAGCCGGCTCGATCCCGATTCGATTGAGCGCAAGGAGACCCTTCCCTACGTAGAGCATGCCCCCGTCGATGTGAAGGCCGGCAATCGTCGTCCGCACGGCCCTGCCGCGCCCGGTGAGCAGTCGCAGCAGCGCGTGGATCATCAGCGGCGGCAGCACCGCCATCACCGGTGGTAGTTACCGAGCCCGGAGTTGATCATCGCCGGGGAGAACCCGTACACCGCGCCGCCCCGGGCGGCCGCCCACCCGCCGGCCCCCCACCGCCGCCACCCAAAAAACAGGGCGCCCGGCCGCCCCGCCCTGCGGTGAGGCCACGGGGAAGGTGGCGAATCGGGGGCGGTGGGCGGGGGCAGCCGGCGCGCCGGGCGCGACGGAGTACGAAGGGGGGTCTCCACCGAAATGCTCAGTGAGAGTGGGCGCGAAGACGAGGGCAGATCGCGAGGCTCATCGCCTCGCGGCGCTGAGGAATTCGAAGGTAGCGGCTGCCGCGGAACGGCAGGCGGGACCGCCTGAGCCGCCTTGTTCTGAGAGCGCACCAACAGCCAGAGAGCTAGAACTGTCACCAGAACGATGACGATGGCAGCGGTCATATGGCGCTCCGTGTGAAACCGGGGAACGCCGGGCATCATAAGGCCACGGCGGGCCGCCTGGTGTCGAGCTTCGGCCGACTCCTATTGGCCGGGAGCCCAGCCGAGCCGCGAGAGGCACGTATGGAGGCGCTGAAGACGGTTCGCCTCGATGTCGTCGACCCATTCGTCCTCGGAGAACCTCATGACCGCACCGGCGAACAGCCGCCCGTGAAGCATCCGGATGTGTTCGCGTTGGAGTCCGAGGGATTCCCGGACGGCCTCGAGGGCTTCCATCTCGGCATCCGAGACGTCGAGATCGAGCAGCACGGTAGTGAGGGCGTCGCAGTATTCCTGCATGGCCCTTCGAACCGCGCCTGGAGTGGAGTGCACGCGTGCGCCGCGCGACCGATGCACGGTACACGGCGTGAGGCCGAGTGCCTCTCCGGATGGAAGCGGGCTTCTGCCGAAGCTCTCTATGAACCGGGATCGGCTTTGAAGTCTGAGCGAAAAGTCTTCGAAGCGCTCGACACCATGAGCCTGAAGACGCGCGAGGAACAGGCGCAGGAGTTTTGCTGCGGCAAAGGCGTCCGAAGAGGCGATGTGAGACCCCTCTGCCTCGATCCCCGCTTCTCGGCAAGCTTCGCCGAGGCGGCATCGTTGACCGAGGCCCACGATGGTGCGGAGCGACATCACGCAGAGATGAGGAGCCTCCTGCGTTATGCCGGCGTTGCGAAGCTCCCAATGCAAGAACCGG
>CAZXSG010000492.1:0-4341 GCA_964643185.1 uncultured Holophagales bacterium | reverse complement strand
TCTTCACCATCAAGGGCGCGGGCACGCTGCTCCGCCGCGGCGCGCGGATCGTGCGGCGCACGGCGTGGGACGGCGTGGACGTGCCCCGCGTGGCCGAGCCCCTCACATCGAGCTTCGGGCGCGCTCCCGCGGCGGATTTCTTCACGCGAACGCCCGGCCGCGTCTACCTCGAGGAGAGTTACCGCGGCTGCGCGATCCTCGTGGACACGGAGCTGGGCGCCTACCTCTCCAAGTTCGCGGTGTCGGCCGAGGCTCAGGGCGAGGGCATCGCGCGGGATCTCTGGGACGCGCTCTCCGCCGACACGCCCGTCGTCTTCTGGCGGGCCCGGCGCGGCAACCCCATCGCCGAGTGGTACGACAAGCTCTGCGACGGGCTCGCGCGCTTTCCGGAGTGGACGGTCTACTGGAAGGGCCTGTGTCCGGAAGCGATCCCGGCCGCCATCGCGTTCTCGCTCGGCCAGCCGCGGGACATTCCGGCCGGCGCCTAGCGAAACTCCCGCAGCGAAACCTCCCCCCTTTCTCCGGCATCCCAAGGGGCGACACCGCACCCCGAAAGGATTCGCAAGGATGAAAGCCATCGCCGTCCTCCCCGGTCAGCCCGGTTCCGTGCATCTCGCCGAGCTCGAGAGGCCCTCCCTGGACGACGTCCCGAACGGACGCGGCGTCCTCGTGCGCGTGCTCCGCGTGGGCGTCGACGGAACCGACAAGGAGATCAACGCGGCCGAATACGGCGCGGCGCCCGAGGGCTACGAGTTCCTCGTCCTCGGCCACGAAGGCTTCGGCATCGTCGAAGCGGTCGGAGAGAACGTCACCGAGCTCGTGCCGGGCGACTACGTCGTCGCCACGGTGCGGCGCCCCGGCGCCTCGATCTACGACCGCATCGGCATGCAGGACATGACGACCGACACGACGTACTACGAGCGGGGCATCAACCTCCGGCACGGCTATCTCACGGAGCACTACGTCGACGACGCGGATTTCATCGTGAAGCTGCCGGCCGCCCTGAAGGAGGTGGGCGTCCTCCTCGAGCCCACCACCGTGGTGGAGAAGGGCATCCACCAGGCCTTTGAGATCCAGCGGCGTCTTCGCGTGTGGCGGCCGAAGCGTGCGGCCGTGATGGGCGCGGGCACAGTCGGCCTCCTCGCCGCCATGGCGCTGCGCCTCCGCGGGCTCGAGGTCACCGTCTTCGCGCGCAAGCCGGCACCGACCCTCAACTCCGATCTCGTGACCGCCCTCGGCGCCCGCTACGTCTCGACCTCCACGTCTTCCATCGCCGCGGGCGCCTCCGCGTTCGGGCCGTTCGACCTCGTCTTCGAGGCCACGGGGTCCTCGGAGATCGTGTTCGAGAGCCTCGACGTCCTCGGGCGCAACGGCGTCCTCGTGCTCTCGAGCGTCACCGGCGGCGACAAGAAGATCGAGGTTCCGGCCGACCGCATCAACCTGAGCTTCGTGCTCGGCAACAAGGTCATGGTGGGAACCGTGAACGCCGCGCGCGAGCACTTCGAGATGGGCGTGCGCGATCTCGGGGCGGCCCAGCTCGAGTTCCCCGGCTGGCTGAACCGTCTGCTCACCCATCCCGTGCAGGGACTCGACAGCTATCGCGAGCTCTTCACGGCCCTCACCGAAGCGAAGGGCGCGATCAAGGTGTTCCTCGAAGTCGCGCCGCTCCCCGCCGCCTGAACGACGCAAGCAGAAAGAAGGAGAACCCCATGGTCGTCACGCTCGCCGGCAACCTCCGCGCCTTCGTCCTCCGCGCCACGGAGAGGCTCGGCTTCCTCGTTCCGACCCTCACACGGCTCTGCGTGGGCTGGGTCTTCATGACCTCGGGCTGGGGAAAGCTGCACAATCTCCAGAGCGTGACCGCCTACTTCGCAGAGCTCGGCATTCCGTACCCGGAGCTGCAGGCCCCGTTCGCCTCGGCCGTGGAGTTCGTGGCCGGAGCGGCGCTCCTCCTCGGCCTCTTCACCCGGCTGGCTTCGATTCCGCTCGTCGTGGTGATGATCGTCGCGATCGCGACCGCGAAGAGAGCCGACCTCACGGTGTTCGGCGACCTGTTCGGCATCAGTGAGTTCCTGTACGTCCTGCTCCTGGGCCAGCTCGTCGTCCTGGGCGCCGGGCCGCTCTCCATCGACCGGTTCCTCGTGAACCGCTTCCGCGACGAGATCGAGGAGCTCGACGTTCCCTCCGCCGGCGGGCGTGAGCTGAGAGCCGCGGCGTGATCGTCTGGGGAGCGGCCCGGCACGCGCTCTGGCTTCTTCCGGGTGTGGCACTGTGGGCCGCCCTCGCGGCCGTCTCCGCGACCCGGCTCGGGAAGCAGGAGGACCGAATGGACGAGAACGACTGCGATGGTCCGCTCCTCGAGCGCCTGAAAGCCGGCGACGACGCGGCGTTCGAGGTCCTGGTCCGCCGGCACGCGGCGAGGCTTCTGTGCGTCGCGCGCCGCTTCTTTCGCAACGAGGACGATGCCCAGGACGCCCTTCAGGACGCGTTCCTGTCGGCCCACCGCTCCCTCGCCTCGTTCCAGGGAGACGCCCGGCTCTCCACCTGGCTCCACCGCATCGTCGTGAACAGCTGCCTCATGAAGCTCCGGAGCCGCAGGAGACGTCCCGAAGAAGAGCTCGAGCCGCTCCTGCCCCAGTTCCTCGATGAGGGCCACCAGGCCCGCCCGAGCCTTCCCTGGAGGGACCTCGCAGACGAGCTCGAGCGCAAGGCCACGTGCGCCCTGGTGCGATCGTTCATCGAGCGGCTCCCCGCGACGTACCGAACCGTCCTCCTCCTCAGAGACATCGAGGAGCTGGACACGAAGGAGACGGCGGAGGCCCTGGGCCTCACGGAGAACGCCGTCAAGATCCGGCTTCACAGGGCGAGACAGGCCCTTCGTCAGCTGCTCGACCCCCACATGACGGGAGGCCTCTCGTGATCCGCAATTTGACCTGTGGCGAGTTCGTGGAGTTTCTGTGGCGCTACATCGAAGGCGACGCCGAGGGCGATGAAGCCCTGGAGTTCGAGCGCCATCTGGCGGCGTGCCCCACCTGTGTCGCGTACGTGAACGGCTACCGCCAGACGATGAAGCTCGGCAAGCAGGCCTTTCAGAGCCTCGATGCGCCCGTCCCCGAGGAGGTTCCCGAAGGGGTCGTGAGGGGAATCCTGGCCGCGATTCGGAAGGCGTAGCGCTCCCTCGGGACGCTACGCTCTTTCGATTTTCCAGCGGCTGCCGCCGTTCGGCTCGTTGACCTCGAGCACCGTAGCGCGGTCCCCCGCCGAGAGGCGAAAGCCCTCGATCCGGAAGCCCCCGGGACCCTCGAACGACTCGGTGTATTCGCCCCCCAGGGCCACGAAGCCCTGTCCAGCCTTGGGCCCGATGTAGATCAGGTCCCAGCCGGGCGGCCGATAGCAGAAAAGCTCCGAGGGATAGTCCTCTTCCCGGTGCGGCGAGAGGACGTGCCTCGAGCTTTCGATGGTCTCCGCAATTCCGGCCATCCGTTGATTCTGTCATCCCGGCGCTGAAACCAACAGCCCGTGCCGGGACATCGAACGGGGGACAGTCCCGAGCCGCGCCCCTCGGCGCGAACAGAGAACGAACAGAACGACGGAGGACCGAGATGACCCTTCCCGCACCGCGTGTGCCCCATCGCTTTCACGCCGCCGCCCTCGTGGCGCTGCTGGCCACAGCTCTCCCCGCGACCGCGCAGATCGCGAGCCGCAAGGACCTGACGCTCGACGGCGCGCGCATCGCCATCGCCGCGGCCGGGGCCGAGGCCCGCAAGGCGGGCGCCGGAGCGGTGATCGCCGTCGTCGACGCCGGAGGCAACCTGATGGCCCTCGAGCGCCTCGACGGAACGTTCCCCGCCGGCGCGAAAGTTTCGACCGGCAAGGCCCGCACCGCCGCGCTCTTCAAGAGGCCCACCCGGTTCTTCGAGGACGTCATCAAGGGCGGCCGGACCCCGATGGTCGCTCTCGACGACTTCACACCGCTCATGGGCGGCCAGCCGATCCTCGTGGACGGCGAGGTCGTCGGTGCGATCGGCGTCAGCGGCGCACAGAGCGCCGCTCAGGACGACGAGCTCGCGCTCGCGGGCGCGAGCGCCGTGTCCGCCGCGCTGTCGGGTGGCTCTCCGATGACTCACCTCGAGGCCCCGCACGTGAAAGCCTCCTTCGCCAAGGGCGAGCCGCTCCTCGAGAACGGCTCCTTCAAGGTCCACGCGAGCCGGCGGGAAGCTCCCGGCCAGGCGGAGGTCCACCTCCACGAAGCGGATGTGATCTACGTGCGGGAGGGGACGGCCACGCTCGTCACCGGAGGCACCGTCACCGAGCCGAAGACGATCGCGCCGGGCGAGATCC
>CAZXSG010000491.1:0-4344 GCA_964643185.1 uncultured Holophagales bacterium | reverse complement strand
GAAGGTGAACGGCTGGATCGCCGAGACCCGCAAGGGCTCGTCCGGCGCGCCGTGAGCATGCGGCGAGGATTCCCGTGTACTCGACCTGGGAGATCGTCACCGTCCTCGATGGGTGAACTCTACTTGGACGCTGCCGGGAGCAGCTGCGTCGTCTATTAGCCCGCGCAATACAAGTCCTCGATCTGTGGAGATGAGCTCGAGGACGGAACCGATCCCGGCCTCTTGCTGACACTGCATTCGGTAGCGGCCGGTCCACGAACACGTCCAAAGGACCTGGTCCGACGAGCGAAGGATCGCTCGAGAGAACTCGTCGTCCCCGTGCAGGAGCGCTTCGATGTGATTGCCGGAGCGCGAGGCCATGACCGCGACCACGCTGCCGGAACCCGTTCCTCGCCTGAGAGTACCGGTCCAGCGACCGTCGATCTCGGGAGGGGCATAGAACTGGGGACACCCCCAGAGAATCGCTACGGCGGCAACTAAGGCCACTACGCCAGCAATCGCTTCAGTTCTCCGCCCGGGACGGGCAGGTACGGCGTCGCTACGGCTTTTCATGTGCTCTTCACGTCAGGGGATAGCGTCTTTGCGGCGGGTTCGCCCTCGGGTGTCTCCCTTGGCCTTGCGGGTGCACCCTCAGCAGAGACCGGGGCTGCGACTCCTGTTGCGATGGGCAGCGACGGAGTCGTCAATTCGGAACCCCGCCCCGCTTGTGCCAGCTGGGCCTGTCGAGCGGCAGCTCGCCCTATCCCCTGCGACAGCACGTAGCCGCCGATCCCGCCGAGGAGTGTTCCGAGTGTGTTCTCCTTGAGAATGCTGGCAAGCCCCAGCGCCATGATGACGCTGAGGAGAACCGTCACAGTGACAAACTGGATGACCTGCCCAGACGCGACCCACTCCATCTGAATGTCCGGGTTGAACAGTCTCACGGCGAGCATGCTCACGACACCGAATCCCCCGATGATCAGGATCAACAACCAGAAGTGTCGACCGAGCTGTTGCTTTGTGGCGTTCTCCTTGATTCTTGTGTCGACTGCCGCTTTGCGTTTCTCCAGGAGGCCGACCAGGCGTTCCGTGGCAGCGCGCACACCGTTCGCCTCTTTGACTTCCTGGGCAATGATACCTTCGATCTGAGCATAGTACTTGTTGATTGCCTGCTGCATGGCCGTGTCGCCAATGAAGCTCTTCACCTCACGGCAGTACACCCCGTATCCATCGTTGGCGGATTGCGGCGGTGCTGGCACGCCATCCCACGGGTTGGGTGAGGGTGGCTCTGAGCCGATGAAGAAGAACCTCTGCCGGATGAAGTTCTGGGTGCGGTTGATCGTTGACGCGACCTTGCGAAGCTGTCCAGACGAGGCCTGGCTGCAGTCGAGCGCTGCAACCTCCGAGAACAGAGCTGTCATCTCGGTTTTCAGGCTCACCACTTGCGCGAGGGGATCACCCACCCCTTCGGTCTCGATGGCCGCCCGCAACTCCCTCATCTCATCGGTCAGTCGCCGAGCCTCGTCGTACAGCATCTGGTCGCCTTCCGGGATGTCCTTGTCGGGCGGATTCAGGGCGGCTGCACGCACGTCCAAGGCGCGGAGCCGAGAGGACTCCACACGCACGTCTTGCGCTGCAGCGGAATCCTGCAGGAGAATCTGGAGGAACGTCGCGATTGCGACGATCCCCAGGCTTGGACGCGCGCTCGTCTTCCCCTTGCTTTCCTTCTTCGGTGAGCTACCGCCCGCAGGTTTCTGTGAAGTGGTCGTGCCGGGATCGGCGGGACGTCCGCAGGCGAGGCCGCCTACGGTCACCTCTCCGCGCCACAGTGCAGAGGAACACAGAGACCGGCTGTGTTTGGTTCGGTCTTCGAGCATTGCGCCGTTCCTTTCAGACCCTGACCGAGTAGTCGGCCCAGAACGGCCCCACGTCGAACCCGGCCGGGACCTTCCCCAGCGCCGGACCTGTGGCGGAGACGCCGTCGATGGGAACCGAGTCGCTCCGCACCACGCGGCCCTTCGTCTTCTCGGTGAGCCTCTTCATGAGCGGACCGCGGGGAATGGACGGCCACGGCTTGTGCTGCGTGGGCACCATCGCCGCGAACTTCCCGGTGCTGAGACCTTCCAGCGCCGCCCGCGGCGTCGCATTGTGGCTGCCGTGGTGCGCGACCTTCAGGAACGTGATGGCCTCGAGCAGGCTGATGCTCGAGCTCTCGAGCCAGGACTGCCAGCTCCCGTATTGAGCATCCCCGGGGAACAGCAGCGCCTGCCCGCGAAGGCTCACATGGAGAACCAGGCTCGTGTTGTTAACGCCCTGGTCGAGCGTGAAGGCCAGCGCCTCGAGACCGCCTCCCAGCGAGCTCGCGATCTCCCTTTCGTCTGAGAGAGAGATTCCGTAGAGCGCCCTTCCCTTCTTGAGCGGCACGTCCTCCCGCCCATCGAACGGCGCCACCCCGTTGCGCGCCTTTGCCTTCCCGCCGCCATTGAGGCGTAGGTAGCGCTGGGCCTCCGGAGGATCCATGCGCTTCAGGAACTTCTCGTCCTTCGGCGGGCCGAGAACCCGAAGCACGGCGCCTTCGACACCAAAGGCGTCCTTTCGCACAGACCCGGCCTCGAAGTAGCCGATCTTCGTACCGGCGCCATGGAAGCCGGACCGGAGCTGCTCCATCGCCGCCGCGTTGCCCTTCAGGTTCGCCACGACGTGCCGCACCCTCTCGGAACCGGGCGTCGCGGCGAAGACCTTCTCGAGGCTCTCCACCATCGCGAAGCGCTTCTTCCGAAGACTGCGCGCCGTGGGATCGGCCGGGTTCATCGCCCAAGGCATCCAGACCTCGTCGATCGTGAGCCTGCCGAACGCCGCGCCTTCGGTACCGAAACCTGAAATGTGGTCGGCGTGCTCGTGCGTCGCGACCACCGCCTGGAGGTGCCCGCCCGTCTCCCGGGCGACGTCGGCCACCGCAGGGCCCAGGAGCTTCAGGTTTCCAGAGGGGTGGACGCCACAGTCGAACAGGATGTGACGGTGCTCGGACCCCTGGGGCAACGAGAGGAGAATGCAGTCACCGAAGCCCACCCGGTACATCCGGACGCGAAGGTATCCCTTTCTGAGGTTCGGCATCTCAATACCCTCGGTGCAGCTTGGCCAGGCTCGTTCTCGGGAAGTCGACTCCGTCGTCGTAGGTCTCGAGGTACATGCCTCCTCCATCGAGCCGGAAATCCCGCTCCGCTTCGTGCCGGCGGCGGCTCGCGAGCCGCTTGTAGATGGCAAACCGAACCTCGCCGCTCGGCAGGTCGACGACGAGCGTCGTGCCCCCACGGCGCTTCCACGTGCCGGCCGTCTTCGAGCCGGGAACGATGGGCTCGTTCACAGTCTGCAGGAGCTGCACCACAGCCTCGAACCGAAGGTGGCCGTCGGGCCCAACACGGTGCACGGGATGGAAGCCCCAGGCCTGAACCGGTACCTTGGGATGCAGGTGGAGCGCGGCACGGTTGGCCGCCCCGAATGTGGACAGGAGCTGTGCGTTGCGCGACTGCTCCTTCGGGTCGTTGCCGTAGATGAGGTCGAAGCCGAGGCCCTTGCACCGGAGCGCGCCACCGGGCCCGCTTCTCGGCCGCGACCACCTGAGAGCCTCTTCCGAATACGACGTGACCTCCGAGCCCGGCCGGATGCCGCGCGCCCGGAAGGCCTCGATGAGGATGGGCCGGTACCCGTAGGGGTCCTGCGGCACGAGCTCGTCGTCCGCGGTCACGAGCGCGCGCAGGAAATCGCCGAACGTGATGTCCACGGGCGGGCAGTAGTCCAGCGCCCGGATACACATGCTCAGGAAGTGGAGCGCCGTTTTGGAGACCTCTTTGGCGAGCCGGTTCACCAGATCCGTGGAGAGCTCGACGTTCGTGGCGCGCACGCCACCGTTCGCGATCCGAAGGAGGTCGGCCATCCGATGCGAGTACACGGTGAAGAAGGCGTCGAACACCGCGGCGAGGAGCACGGCGCCGCGCTCGTGAGGCTCGATGGCCTTCGCGAGCACCGCCGGATCCCGCTTCGACCCCAATGCTCCCCGCAGGGCGCTGCGCATTCCCATGGCCTCTCCGAACTGTTGCGCGAGACCGAGCAGGATGTTCTTGCCGGCGAAGTCTGCCGTGATCATGGGTTCGGCGCTCCCCTGGGTGGTGGGCACGAGCTCCGCTCGATGCAGGACCCCGCCCGTCCGGTCGAGAGCCTCCTTCACCGCGGCGTCGATACCGAAATGCTGGAACAGGGCGACCATGTCGGAGAAGGCCTCGTGGAACGCGGCGGCATCGCAACCCGTCGGCTCCAGGTAGTACGGACGGGTTTCATGGAGCAGGGCATGAGCCGTCTCGTGCGCCA
>CAZXSG010000490.1:0-4379 GCA_964643185.1 uncultured Holophagales bacterium | reverse complement strand
GGGGCCGGGGGCCTCTGGGGCGACTGCGGGGCGCTCTGGAGGTACGCGCAGACGCGGCTCGACCGCTGCGTCTTCGCAGACGAGAAGCCCACCTGCGCGATCTGTCCCGTGCACTGCTACGAAGCCGCGATGCGCGAGCGCGTGCGGAACGTGATGCGCTGGGCCGGACCCCGGATGCTCCTGCCCCACCCGATCCTCACGCTCCTCCACCTGCGCGACGAGAAGCGTCCGCTCTCGGCGAAGGCGGAGGCGATCCGCGCCCGCCGGCAGCAGGCCGCGAGTCTCCCGGCTTAGCGCAGCCGCCCTGAACGTCATTCCCTAGGCCGGCGAGGCACGTTCCAGCCGAGCGCCTCGGCCTTCGCCTCGTTGTACGTGCCGTCCGCGTTGAGGGTGCCGTTCTTCACGAGCGCCGCCCGGACGCGCTCCGGAAGCCGCGCGACCCCACCCGCCCGCTCGATGGCCTCCGGCCGGAAGTTGACGTTGGGAGCCACGGTCTGGTGCCCGGCGAGCGCGTCCCGCTCGGCCCAGACGACGTAGTGGAACGCGACGTCGGCGTCTCCCTTCACCACGATGCCGTCCGCGCCCTCGCTCTCGACCATGAGGAGCGCCGCCCGGCCCACGGGGGTCAGCGTCGTCATGTAGGAGCCCTCGCGGGCGACGAGCCGGAAGTGATCCGGCACGGCGATGCGCGCGACGCCGCCCGTCAGCCGGCCGCTGCCCCGGAAGTACACGTCGGCGCTGGGGCCTTCGGCCGCGACGTAGTCGATCTCCCTGGACGCGTCCTCGGGGTGCGGCGTCACGAACATCTTGGCGCCCACGATCTGCAGCGAGCCGCCACGCAGCGTGTCCGCGGTGTAGAGCCCGTAGTCGGTGGTGCCGATGCGGGTCGCGAGATACGTCACGACGTTCGCGGCACTGTTCTGGAAACGTCCGGCGTTACCCGTGGCGGCGGTGGCCACCCCGTGGACGCCCGCGGCGTCCTGCTGCCCGCTCGTGGTGCGCCCCTGCACCCCGAAGATCTGGCCCGGGCCCGTCGCCTCGCCCGAGACGCCGATCGAGAGGTCGAGGCCCTGCGTTCCGCCGTACACGCCGACGCCCTGCACGTTCAGCGCGCTCGAGAATCCGGCGACTCCCGTGCCCCCGGCGCCACTGTTGGAGACCGACAGTCCCGCGCCGGGCGTAGCGGCCGTACCCGCGTACGGCAGCGAGAGCCCGGACGTACCGCCCGTCGCGGCGGTGGTGGCGATCGTGAGCGCGTTCCCCGAGGTCGTGATCGTCGTGTTCGCGCCCGCCAGGAGCTGGACGTTGCCGCTCAGCCCGTTGAGCGCCGTGACGCCGGCCGTCGTGGAGCCCGGCCGGAAGCTCATCTCGAAGCCGGAGGAGTCGTTCGAGGTGTTCGCGATCTGGGTGCCGTACACGAGCACCCGTCCGCTTCCCGCGATCACGGTGGCCTCGATGCGGGCGTTCGCGGTCGCGATCGAGGGAGCCAGGTCGAGCGCCGAGTACTGACGCCGCGCGTAGGCCTGGACGTCGTCCTCGAGGACGCCGAGGGCGACGCCGTTCGCGCCCCGCGCGACGAAGCGGACGCGGGCCGTGTTACCCGTCGTCTCCACGTAGCCGAAGTTGTAGCGGAAGTTCTCGGCCGCGTTCTGGCTCACGCCCTGGAGCTGGGTCGTCTCACCGAGGCCGATCGCGAAGGAGGCCGGTACCGCCGCGAAGAAGAGCCCGCTGCTCTCGTCCGGCCGGCCGCCCGCGGGAAGCGAATACGTGCGGGACGACGCCAGGATCTCGCCGCTCGACGTGATGCGGATCGCGCCGGAGGTCCCCGGCTGGTCGAACGTCGTTCCCACCACGTCGTCGATCCGGCGGGTCTCGCCGGGCGCGAGCTCACCGGAGACCGCCTCCGGGGAGGTGTTCGAGGTGTTGGCCAGGAAGTACGCGAGCCGGTACGTGACCGGCACGTCGCCGGCGTTCGTGAGCCACAGCGTCGAGAAGAAACGCGCGCCCTGCTGGCCGTCGATCCGGGCCACGGCGGGCACGAAGACGTCCGTCCCGGCGAAGCCCGCCCGGAGCGGGCCGGCGGCGGCGAGTGCGCACAGGATGAGGACGGCTCGCGGCGTGAGTTCTTTTCCGGGTCTCATCGGGTCCATCGGGTCCTCCCCGCGGTGCTCGACTCGTCATATCGTCGGGCCGATGACCCCGCGCATTGGGAAGAAGTGCCGGCTGGGAGCTCGATCTTTCGCATGAGCGGCCCCCAGAGGCCACCGCCGCCCCCCGCCGTGCCCATGGGCGTCAACGTCGCCGGGGGCGCGATCACCTACCTCTGTGTGGGCGCCGTTCTCGAGGGCGCCCGCTTCGAGCGGGATCTGATCAGCTTTCTGAGCAACCCTTCCGCGTACACGGCCGGCGACCCGGCGATGGCCGCGCCGTTCGTGCTGATCCTGATTCCGGCCGTCCTCGGCGCGCTCGGCACCCGCGAGATGCTGCGGATCGTGTTCCTGGGCCTCCGCAAGGGGGATCCGCCCCTGGCGATCGTGAAGGCCGTGGCCCTCTATCTCGCGGGCACGCTCGTCCTCGTTCTCGTCGCGCTGTTCACGACCAACCGCCCCAGGTACTGAGGACACGCATGAGTCATTCCGCTCCCTCCGCCCGGATGCCCGTCATCTTCGCCGCGCACGGCGCGCCGATCGTCCTCGACGACGCGCCGTGGATGGCCGAGCTGGCCTCGTGGGCCGGGGCGATGCCGCGGCCGACGAGCATCCTCATGGTTTCGGCGCACTGGGAGAAGCGGCCCACGACGCTCGGCGCGACGACGTCCGTTCCCCTCGTCTACGACTTCTCCGGCTTCCCCGAGCGCTACTACCGAACGCTGTATCCCGCTCCCGGCGCACCCGCGCTCGCGGGCCGCGTGCGCGAGCTGCTCGGCGCGGCGGGCACACCGTTCGCCGAGGATCCCGCGCGGGGCCTCGACCACGGCGCGTACGTGCCGCTCGTCGCCATGTACCCGGACGCCTCCGTCCCGGTGCTCCAGATCTCGATGCCGGGCCTCGTCGCAGAAGAGCTGTTCCGCCTGGGCGAAACGCTCGCACCGCTCCGCGACGAGGGCGTCCTCGTTTTCGGGAGCGGCTTCCTCACGCACAACATGCGCTACGCGTTCCGGCCTGGCATACCCGACTGGGCCCGCGAGTTCGACTCCTGGGCCGCGGACGCGCTCGAGCGCTTCGACGTCGACGCGCTCGTCGAGTTCCAGCGGCGCGCGCCGGCCGCCCAGACGGCGCTGCCCACGTGGGAGCACTACGCGCCCGTGCTCGTGGCCGCGGGGGCCGCGTCGGCCGGGCCTTCGCCCGTCTCGTTCCCCGTGACCGGCTTCTGGATGGAGGGCGCGTTCACGAAGCGCTCGGTTCAGTTCGGCTGACTCGTCGTTTGGTCCGCGCGTGAAAGAATCGCCGCGAGGCAGCGATGAACCGAGAGCCGAGACCCCCCGTGGACGCCCTGGTCTTCTTCGGCGCCACCGGGGACCTCGCCTACAAGAAGATCTTCCCCGCCCTGCAGGCGCTCGCCCGGAGGGGCCGCCTGGACGTCCCCATCGTCGGGGTCGCGAAGAGCGCCTTCACGCGAGCGAAGCTCCTGGAGCGCTGCCGCGCGAGTCTCACGGAGCACGGCGGCGGGGTCGACGAGGCCGCTTTCGAGCGGCTGGCCGCGAACCTCCGCTACGTGGACGGCGACTACAACGACGCCGATACGTTCACCCGGCTCGCGGCCGAGCTCGGGGGAGCCAGGTGTCCGCTCCACTACCTCGCGATTCCCTCGAGCATGTTCCCCGTGGTGGTGAAGCAGCTCCACGCCTCCGGCCTCACGGACGGCGCCCGCGTCGTGGTGGAGAAGCCCTTCGGACGCGATCTCGCCTCGGCGCGCGAGCTGAACCGCGTGCTCCGCGAGTTTTTCGAGGAAAGCAGCATCTTCCGCATCGACCACTATCTGGGCAAGGAAGCCGTCCAGAACATCCTGTACTTCCGCTTCGCGAATGCCTTCCTCGAGCCGATCCTGGACAGGCGCTACGTGGAAAGCGTGCAGATCACCATGGCGGAGAGCTTCGGTGTGAAAGGGCGCGGCTGGTTCTACGAGGAGACCGGCGTCATTCGCGACGTGATCCAGAACCACCTCTTCCAGGTGGTGAGCTATCTCGCCATGGAGGCGCCTTCGGGAATGTACGCCGAGGCGATTCGCGACGAGCAGGCCAAGGTCCTCCGCACGGTGCGCCCACTGTCTGTGAACGATCTCGTCTGTGGGCAGTTCCGGGGCTATCGCGACGAGCCCGGGGTCGCCCCGGACTCCACGGTGCCGACCTACGCCGCTCTGCGCCTCCACGTCGCCTCGTG
>CAZXSG010000489.1:0-4379 GCA_964643185.1 uncultured Holophagales bacterium | reverse complement strand
CCGGTTCCGGCGCGGGCTGCGAAGCGGCTTCTTCCATTCCTCGCCGCTGCCCGTCGCCTTCGTCGTCATCTCGGGCCGGGGTGGATAATGGAGGGATGAGCGACGACGTCCTCCTCGTGCACTGTCCCGACTGCGAATCGACGCTCAAGGTCGACCGCGAGACCGGCGCGGTGCTCTCGCACCAGCCGCCGCAGCACAAACAGAAGCTCGGCTCGCTGGAAGAGGCGGCGCGGGAGGTGGAACGGCGCAAGGGCCGCGCCGAGGATCTCTTCGCGGCCACCTTCGAGCGCGAGAAGAACCAGAAGGACATCCTCGAGAAGACCTTCCGCGAGGCCCTCGATCGCGCCCAGAAGGACCCCTCGAAGCCAAAGGGCATCTTCGACGACGACTGACCGAGGCTCGGAGGGGTTTGGGGCACGGCCATTCAAGCCTGCACCCCGACTAGATCAGCGATTGGCTCGGAAGGGGTTTGGGGAAACCGGCGATCAAGAGCCGCACCCCGGCAAAGCCAGCGATTGGCTCGGAGGGGTTTGGGGCACCGGCCATTCAAGCCTGCACCCCGACTAGATCAGCGATTGGCTCGGAAGGGGTTTGGGGAAACCGGCCATGGTTTCCCCAAGGCACTACAGCTTGCCCCGGTTCATCCACCACACCGCGGCGCCGAAGCCGCTCACGACGCCCACGGAGAGAAGACCCCAGATCGCGAGGACGGGCCACTGGTTGCCGTAGCCGAGATCCAGCATGGCCCAGAGGTACGCGGCGACCACGACGGCGAGGACGATCAGCCCCACGTTCCGCCGGTACGTCCAGCGCATGCGGGCCTCGGCCTCCTCGGTGATCTCGGCCACGAGCGCGGCCTTCCTCTTCTTCAGGAGACCGAGCCGGTGATAGCGACGGCGTTCCGCGATGCGCTTCTCGTGCTCGCTTTCGGGATCTCCGGTGCCCACGCTGAGGGACTTGGTGACCCCGGTGGTCTCCCGCGGGGACGCCGTCCCGGAAACGATCCGAGTGGGCCGCGTGATGGACGCCGAAGACCCGATGGTCGGGATCGGCTGCGTACTCTCGGGTTTCTTGGGACCGTTCACGCGCGTTCCTCTTTCCTGGCGAGATGTTTCCGCATTATCGGGCGCCGCCCGGGTGAACGGGAAGAGCGGAGAGCGACGCCGCGGCCAGCTCCAGCACGTCGAACGCCTCGGTCTTCCCGGAAAGCTCCGTTTTCGCGTTCCCCAGCATGACCATGCAGAACGGACACGAGACGCCCACGGCCTGCGTTCCCGCCTCTTCGATCTCCGCGTAGCGGGCCTGGTTCACGCGGGCGCCGATCTTCTCGTCGAGCCACATGCGTCCCCCGCCGGCCCCGCAGCACATGCCCTTCTCGCGGCTCCGCTCGAGCTCCTTGACGGAGACGCCGGGGATCGCTTCGAGCAGCTCCCTGGGCGCCTCGTACACGCCGTTGTGCCGCCCGAGATAGCAGGGATCGTGGAACGAGATGGACTTGTCGACCCGCTCCCCGAGCCGGATCCGGCCTTCCTTCAAGAGCTCGACGACGAGCTCCGCCCCGTGCTTCACCTCGAAGTGCCCACCGAAGTCGGGGTACTCGTTCTTGAGGGTGTTGAAGCAGTGCGGGCAGTTCGAGACGACCTTCTTGACGCCGTAGTTGTTGAGGATCTCGATGTTCTGCTGCGCGAGCGTCTGGAAGAGGTACTCGTTTCCGAGCCGCCGCGCGGAGTCTCCCGTGCAGGCCTCCTCGGAGCCGAGGATCGCCCACTTGACGCCCGCCGAGGTGAGCAGCGTGGCGAGCGCGCGGGAGACCTTCTTGGCGCGGTCTTCGTACGAGCCCGCGCAGCCCACCCAGAACAGCACCTCCACGTCACCGTGCGCCGCTTCGGCCATCGTGAGCACGGGGAAGGGAAGCTCCTGGGTCCAGGCGTCGCGGTCGGCCGCGGGGAGGTTCCAGGGGTTCCCCTGGCGCTCCATTCCGTTGAAGGCCGTCTGCGCCTCCTTGGGGAACTCGCTCTTCTCGAGCACGAGATTCCGCCTCAGGTCGATGATCTTGTCGACGTAGGTGATGCCCACCGGGCAAGCCTCTTCGCAGTAGCGGCAGGTCGTGCACGCCCACACGGTCTCAGGGTCGATCCAGCCGCCCACGAGCGGCCTCCTCGCGGCCTGGCGCTCGGCGAGGCCTGCCCCCCCGTACTCGGTCAGCGTGTCGAGGATCACCGGGCCGTCCGTGTAGAGCGCCTTCCGGAGGTCCACCATGAAGCCCTTGGGCGAGAGAGGCTTTCCCGTGAGATGCGTGGGGCACACCTCCCGGCACCGGCCGCACTCGGTGCACGTGAACATGTCGAGCTTCTGTTTCCAGGTGAAGTCCTCGATCTTCGCGACGCCGAACTTCTCGAGCTCGGCGGCCTTCTCGATGTCGAAGGACTTGATCTTGCCGGGCGCGTCGACTTTCTTGAAGAACAGGTTCGGCAGCGCCGTGATCACGTGGAAGTGCTTGGCGTAAGGCAGGTAGTTGCCGAACCCGAGAACCGCGATGAGATGGGCCCACCAGAAGCCGTAGTAAGTGGCCGTGAGGAGCTCGGGCGAGAAGCCCCGGAAAAGCCCCGCGAGGGCGAGGGTGACCGGCTCCCAGCGCGTGGCCGTTTCGGGGAAGAGCACGAACTTCGCGGCACCGGCGCCCAGGTCGGACACCATGGGGAACCCGATGAGGAAGAGGATGATGTCCGCGTCGAAGGACGGGTCGAGCCGCTCCTTCTTCACCAGATGGCGGCGGCCCAGCGCCAGCACGATCCCCGCGAACGTCGTGACGAGGACGACGTCCTTCAGGAGGAGATAGGGCTCCCAGAGCCCGAGCGGGAGGAACGGATCGCGCGCCTCCGGGTATAGCCCTTCGAAGACCAGGGACACCGTGCGCACCGTGAGGATGACGAATCCCCCGAAGATGAGCACGTGGTAGATGCCCGCGTAGAGGTCCCGGAACATCTTCCGCTGAAGGAGCCCCAGCTCCACGACGCTCCGGATGCGGTCCAGCAGGTGGTCGGATCGATCGTCCTCGCCCCCGCCCAGCGTGAGCAGCTGGAGGCGCCGCGAAGCCGTGTAGGCGAAGAGCGTGAGCGCCACGACGAGCAGCACGCCGAACAGGAAGAGACCCGGCACGCCGAGGTAGGAAGCTTGCGTCGGAATCATCACCGGGAAGCATAGCGCCGCAAGGCCGCACCATTCGCAGGGCGCACGGTGTAAAATGCTCGCAAGTGCCGTCATATCAATAGTCAGCGACTGGCCGAAAGGATTCGGAGCGTGACGATGAACAAGACCGTCCAGCTTCTTGGAATGGCTTTGGCGCTCGTCGTGAGCGGGTCGTCCGCGATGGGGGCCACCGCGCCCACACCGCGAACGGAAGCCGCCGCGCAAGCGACCGAGCTCTGGGGCGGGCCGGGAGCCCGGGGAGCCGGCGTGGCCGGGTCCCGCTTCGACACGACGCTCTACGTGAGCGCCGTGACCCCTGCGTCTGGAACCGTGGAGTTCTTTGCGCGCGGATCGATCGCCACCACCCGAGGGTTCTCGATCCCCGCGCGCGGCGTGGCCGTCATCCAGGCACCTGCCGAAGTCGACGGTGCCGGGGCCTTCCTTTTCCGGGTCCGTTCGGACTCGGCCGTCACCGCGTGGTCCGAGACGTACAACGAAACTCCCTCGGGGCGTTTCGGCGTGAGCGTCACGGCCATCACCTCGGGCGACTTTCTCCGCGCGGGCGATGAAGCCTCGGCGGGCGGCGCCGAGATGACCAGCTCGGGCTACCGTACGAACGTCGGCGTCCTCTGCAGCGGCGCCTCGGCGCAGGGCTGCTCCGTGGAGTTCACCGCGTACGAGAACGGCAACGCCCTCGGGTCGGGCACCATCGACGCCGTTCCGGGCAGCGCCGTCCAGGCCGCGCTCGGAAGCCTCATCTCCGGCACGAACGGCAAGTCGGGTATGGCCCTCCGGGCCCGCTTCCTCTCGGGCTCCGGCATGCCGTACGCCTTCCGGAACCGGCAGGACACGAGCGACGGCACCGAGGTTCCCTTCGCCGTCAATCGCGGCGCGTTCAGCACCGCCCCCGTCGTCTCGACGTTCTCGGCGACGCCCAGCTCCGGCTGCAGCCCCCTCAACGTGACACTCACCTGGGCCACCCAGGGCGCTCAAAGCGTGAGCATCACGGGTCTGGGCGGCGGCCTGCCGGCGAACGGCTCCGCGACGCTCACGCTCAACTCCACGAGCGACCTGACCCTCATCGCGACCGCGTCGACCGGCGCTTCCACGAGCGAAACGCGTCGCGTGAACATCACGCCCGCCACGGCGCCACCGATTCCGCAGCCGCAATCCACGTCGACCACGATCGG
>CAZXSG010000488.1:0-4380 GCA_964643185.1 uncultured Holophagales bacterium | reverse complement strand
CGAGCCGAAGGCAGGGGCAAAGACAAATGCCAAGCCCCGCAAGGCTGCGCCGAAGAAGGCGGCGGCCTCGCCGAAGGCGGCGCCGCGAAAGGCCGCCCCACGCCGCAAGAAGGTGTCGACGGAGTAGTCGATGGCGAGTCTCTCCCTTCTCGACCTCGGGTTCTTCCTCACCGAGTCGGCGGCGAGCCCGAAGCACGTGGCGGGGCTGCTCGTGTTCGAGCTGCCCCCGAAGGCGCCCAAGGGCTTCGCCAAGGATCTCTACACGCGGTACCTCGGCTACACCGGCGTGAAGCCGCCGTTCGACCGGGTGATCAAGTTCGAGAAGACCTCGATGCCGCACTGGAAGGCCGTCGGCTCGGTCGACCCGAAGCAGCACATCTTCTATCACCGGCTGGACCGCGACGAGAACGACCGGCAGGCGCTCTACAAGCTCGTCTCCAAGCTGCACACGCCGATGCTCGATCGGTCGCGCCCGCTGTGGGAGGTCCACGTGATCGACGGCCTCGACGGAGGCCGTTTCGCGCTCTACCAGAAGATCCACCACGCCTGCGCCGACGGCATCACGGCGATGCGGTGGACGGGCGAGGGCATGGCGACGTCCGCAGACGATCTCTCGCTGAAACCCATCTGGACGCAGGCCCACGGCCGCCGCGCGAAAGGGAGCGAGGGCGGCGACGGCAGCCCGGCCGGACCCGAGATTCTCGAGACGATCTGGAACGGAGCCGCGGAAACGGCGCGCCGCGCGTTCGGCCTCGGACGGCTCGCCGCGATGATGGCGCTCGAGAGCGCGAGCCTCACCAAGAACGCCATCGCGCTCCCCTTCATCGCCACGGAGAAAACGCCGCTCACGGGCACCGTGACGAAGGGGCGGCAGTTCACCTCCGCGTCCGTTCCGATGGAGCGCGTGAACCTCATCCGCAAGAAGACGCGCTCCACACTGAACCACGTGGCCCTCACGTGCCTCGACGGCGCGCTGCGCCGCTATCTCGAGGAGCACGGCTACGAGCTCGAGCGCCCCATCACGATCCAGATGCCGGTGAACCTCAGGGCGCCGGGCGAGAAGCGGTCGGGGAACAAGATCGGCATCATCCAGGTCGAGCTGTCGCCGCCGACCGACGACCCCTACATCCGGCTCCGCAACATCGGCTTCTCGCTGCGCGGCGTGCGCAACATGGTCGACGCCGTCGCGCCCGAGGCCATCGAGTCGTACACGGTGCTCAGCGGTCTCGTCGCGCTGACGGCGGAGACGCTCAACCTCAGCGACACGCTTCCGCCCATGAGCAACACGCTCGTGTCGAACGTGCCCGGGCCCAAGGACTTCCTCTATCTCCTCGGCGCGAAGCTCACGGAGATGCACCCCATCAGCACGCTGCCGCCCAGCAACCTCCTCAACATCACGCTCGTGAGCTACGCCGACAAGCTCTTCTTCGGTCTCATCGCCACGGACCACATCTCGCATCTGGAACGGCTGAGCACCTACGTCGAGGAGGCGTTCACCGAGCTCGAGGACGCCGTTCTCGACGCGCACGCCCGCTAGGGGCGGACCAGCAGGAAAGGCCATGCGCCGGGGTAACCTCCCGATCATGGCGACCCGGAAGAGCGCGCCCCCGCCGGCCCCAGGGTCCTCGGAGCTGCTGCTCTACACGACACCGGACCAGCAGACGCGCATCGAGGTGCGCCTCGAAGATGAGACCGTATGGCTCAGCCAGGCCCAGATGACCGAGCTTTTTCAGACGACGAAGCAAAACATCAGCCTGCATATCCGGAACATCTACGGTGAGGGCGAGCTCGTGCGGTCCGGAACCGTCAAGGAATCCTTGACGGTTCAGTCCGAGGGGTCGCGCCAGGTCCAACGGCAGATCGAGCTCTACAACCTCGACGTGATCATTTCCGTCGGCTACCGGGTCAAGAGCCATCGGGGTACCCAATTCCGAATCTGGGCCACCCAGCGCCTTCGGGAATACCTCGTAAAAGGCTTCGCGATCGACGACGAACGCCTGAAGGACGCACGGCCCCTGCCTGGTGGGCGCGACTACTTCGACGAGCTCCTGGAGCGCATCCGCGACATCCGTACCTCGGAGAAGCGCTTCTACCAGAAGGTCTGCGACATCTACCGCACTGCCGTCGACTACGACCCCGCCCACGACCTCACCCAGACGTTCTTCGCCACCGTCCAGAACAAACACCCTGAACCTCCTCGTCGACCAGTACCTGTCGTTCGCCGAGCTCCAAGCCCAGCAGCGCCGCACCATGTCGATGAGGGACTGGGCGCGAAAGCTCGACGAATTTCTGAAGCTGAACGAGCGGGACATCCTCGCCGACGCAGGCCGCGTCTCTCACGAACTGGCTGAGGAGACCGCCGGCCGGGAATTCGAGAAATACGACGCCGAACGGCGAAGGCGGGAAGCGCTCGAGTCGCCAACCTTCGACCAGGAGATCGAGAAGATAAAGAGGTTGGGAAGGCCGAGGAAAGGTCGAGTCGGCTAACCAACTCGCCACGCCGCCTTCGGCGAGCGTGTGCGGGTCGCTCACCCCTTCGGCAGCAACGACCTGAGAAGGTCCGCCAGCGCCCGGGCGTTGGCGGGGTCCCGCATCCGGGTGGCTGCGTTGTACAGCGTGCCGTCCTTCAGCTTCAGCGCCACGGAGTAGAACTTCGGGAGCGCATTCGGCGGCGTCATGAACGGGTTCTCCACCACAGCCGCCACGTTGCGCGTCGCCACGCCCGTGTGGAAGCCGATCCCGAAGAGGCCCCGTGGAATCCGCACCGTCTCCGGACCGATCTCGATGGCGCGAGCCGTCGACAGCAGGATCAGAACCATCACGGCCAGGAATCCCCCGCTCACCACGGCCAGGGCCATCGGGAGCTCCGATTCGCTCGGGAAGATCGGGAGCAGGCCAGGCGCGAAGTAGGCGAGGCCGTTGATGAGGAACACGACTGCCGAAACGATCGCCGTCGTCGCTGCCCCACTGGGAAAGGGGAATCGGATGACCGTGGCGTCCCCGGCCCGCTCGACTGTGGCGACGAGGCGCTGGGCCACCTCCTCCGGCGCCAGCTCGGGCATCGCGCGGGGCGGCGTTTCGGGCGCGGAACGCACCGCCGGTTCCGCCGGGTCGGGTGGCAGGACCTCGATCCCGAACGTCTCGTCGAAGAGAGCTTTGTAGCCCGCGCCGGGACGAATCGCCTGCAAACGGAGACTCCAGTCCACCCGCTGCTTCGCGAGGGTGTCGTGAGACGTGGGCGGCGCGCCTTCAGGCAGCTCAACGGCAAACGGGATGAAGGCCTTGCCGTCCCTCCGCTCGAGCTTCGTGCCATCGAGAAACGCGATGGCGAACCAACGGAACGTCGCGTTCCGGGAGAGGCTGTAGAACGTGTGGACGCAGTCCACGTGAAGCCGGAAGTCGCTTCCGTGGAGCCGCTCGGGCACCTCGACCACGCCGGACAGCCAGCTCCCGGCGCGGACGGGCTCCGCGTCGAGGTGAAGCGTCGCGCTCCCGCTCTGCCGCTTTGGGGGATCGACGAGGTTGGTGATGGGCCAGCATAACCCCGGCTGTCCGTGGCGCTCGACAACCCCGAGACGGCGGGGCACGATTCGAGCCGATGAGCGGCAGACCCGATCCGAATCTGCGCGAGCTGGCACTGCTGCGCCGCGTGCGCGACCGGATCGACCGGGATTACGCGCAGCCACTCGACGTCGAGGCGCTCGCCCGCGGCGTGAACCTCTCGGCCGGGCACCTCAGCCGCCAGTTCCGGCTCGCGTACGGCGAGTCGCCCTACTCCTACCTCATGACGCGGCGCATCGAGCGCGCCATGGCGCTGCTCCGCAGGGGCGACCTCGGCGTCACCGAGGTCTGCTTCGAGGTGGGCTGCTCGTCGCTGGGCACCTTCAGCACGCGCTTCACCGAGCTGGTGGGCGTGCCCCCCAGCGTCTACAAGCGGGAGGCGGCCGGCGCGACGGAGGGGATGCCGGCGTGCATCTCGAAACAAGTGACGCGGCCGATCAGGAATCGAGAAGCGCCTCCCGAGGACGGTTCCTAGAATGGATGCATGAACATCAGCATTCACTCCAGCTTCCTTCCGCAGAACGATCCCGACGCCTCCCTGGCGTTCTACCGCGACACTCTCGGCTTCGAGGTGCGCAACGACGTGGGCTACAACGGGATGCGGTGGATCACCGTGGGCCCGGCCGGCCAGCCCGGCATCTCCGTGGTCCTGTATCCGCCGGTCGCGACGCCGGGCCTCACGACCGACCAGCGGCGCACCATCCCCGAGATGATGGCCAAGGGCCCCTACGCGACGCTCGTCCTCCGGCCACTCGAGCCGGACGCCACCGTCTACCGCACGGAGGCCAACGACGTCGAGATCCGCCAGGCCCCCATGCC
>CAZXSG010000487.1:0-4409 GCA_964643185.1 uncultured Holophagales bacterium | reverse complement strand
GCGAGCCTCCGCGCCCCCCGGAAATGACAGTAACGACGTCCGGGTCTTCCGCGACTCGAGCTGACGCATCGTCTTCTCCAACGCGGGCAGGCCTGCGGCGGCGACCCTCCTCGCGAGGCGCCCATGAGAAAGCTCGTCGCGCTGCTCCTCGTTTCGCTGCTGGGAGCGTCGCCGCTCCTCGCGGCCAAGAAGCCGCCCAGGAAGAGGTCCGCGAAGGCCAGCCGCCCGGCGCGCGTCGGCCCTCCGGAGCCTCGGGCGATGAGCATCGAGAACGCCTCGGCCCTCGCGCCGTTCTTCGAAGCCCTCGCGCCCGAGGGCGGCGACGGCCGCGCCCGGGACACGGGCGGCCTACGGCCCCGCGGGAAGAAGACGCTCCGCGTCCTCCATTTCGGCGACTCCCACGTGGCCGCCGACTTCTGGACCGGCCAGCTCCGGAAGCTCTTCCAGGAGCGCTGGGGCGACGCCGGCCCGGGCCTCGTGCCGCCCGGGCACCCGTACAAGTACTTCCGCCACACGCTCGTGAAGAGCCTGCCCGGCGAGGGGTTCCGTACGGTGGGCCTCCCGCCCGACCCGAACGACGGCCTTTACGGCCTGACGGGCTTCGCGCTCTTTCCCGAAACGGGCTTCGCCGAGGCCTCTCTCGAGGGCGTGTTCACGTCGTTCGACATCCCGCTCCTCTTCTTCGAGGGCGGGGGCTGCGTGGCCGTGGAGCTCGACGGCGCGACGGTCTTCTCCGGCGAGCTGGACGGCGCGCCCGGAGACGCCGCGCCGGAATGCTCCGTTCTGGAGCGGGATTCTCCGGTTCGGAGCATTTCACCCGGCAAGCCCTCCTGGGGTCTCGCGCGGGTGAAGAACCTCGAGCCCCTCTCCCCGGGCCCCCACCGGCTCACGGTGAAGACCGGCTGCGGCGCGCCCGTGAGGGTCCTGGGCGCCGAGCTGGGGAGCGGGGCGCCGGGCATCTCCTGGGAGCCCCTCGGCATCATCGGCGCCGAGGCCGTGAGCCTCGGCCGCTGGGATCCCGCGCTCCGCGCGCGGCTCCTCTCGGACGCCGCGCCGGCGCTGGTCGTGGTGTCCTTCGGCACGAACGAGCTGGGCCGCGTGGACTTCTTCGGGCCCTCCTACCAGGCCGAGACGAAGACCCTCCTCGCGAACCTCCGCCGGGACCTGCCCGGCGTGCCCATCCTCGTGACGGGGCCCGGCGACCGCGGCACGAAGAGCCGCGCCGCGCGGAAGGGCCTCGAGGCCAAAGAGAAGGCGGCGGTGCACGCCCTGAGGGTGGCCGCCATCGCCAACGGCTGCGCGTTCTGGGATACCCGGGAGGCCATGGGCGGGAGCGGCGCGATTCAGAAGTGGGCGGCCGCCGGCTGGGCCGCGAGGGACCTGGTGCACCTCTCGGGCAAGGGCTACGGCGTTCTCGGCCAGCTTCTCTTCAACGCGTTTCTCGAAGCGGACGCGCGCGGCGCGAACACGCGCGGCACGAATACTGCGATGCGGAGCACGCCGTGACCCTCGCCGAGCCCGTCTACCTCGTGTTCCTCGTCGCCGTGGCGCTCGTCCTCAGGGCGCTCCGCGAACGCGCGCCCCAGGCCGTGTTCGTGCTCGTCCTCGCGAGCCTCGTCTTCTACGCGACCTGGAACCCGCTCTATCTCGTCGCGCTCCTCGCCACCGCCACCGTGGACTTCCACGTCGGCAAGGCGCTCGCGAAGGCCGAGAGCCCGGGCCTCAGGAAACGGCTGCTCGCGACGAGCCTCGTGGTGGATCTCGGGCTCCTCGTGGGCGTGAAGTACTTCAACACCGTGGCCGGCCTCGTGTCGAAGGAGCCGTCCTTCTCCATCGTGTTCGCCGCGGGCATCAGCTTCTACACGTTCCAGTCGATCTCCTACGTCGTCGACGTCTATCGCCGGGACCAGGCCGCCGAGACGTCGTTCCCTCGGTACCTCGCGTTCGTGTCGTTCTTCCCCACGCTCCTCGCCGGGCCCATCACCCGCGCCGAGACGCTGCTGCCCCAGCTCGCGAAGCCCCTCACCCCGTTCCAGGACGACCTCGCGAGCCGCGGGCTCCTCCTCATCGCGCTCGGCCTCCTGAAGAAGGGCCTCATCGCCGATCCCCTCTCGATGAACCTCGTGAACCGCGTGTTCGATCTTCCGGGGCTCTACTCCTCCACGGAGGTGCTCCTCGCGATCTACGGCTACGCCATCCAGATCTGGGCCGACTTCTCGGGCTATACCGATATCGCGATCGGCTCGGCGCTCGTCCTCGGCATCGCGCTCAAGGAGAACTTCGACCGGCCCTACCGCTCGGCAGACCTCACCGAGTTCTGGCGCCGCTGGCACATCTCGCTCTCGACGTGGCTCCGCGACTACCTGTTCTTCGCGCTGCCCGGAAACCGCCGCGGCTCGAAGCTCCCGTACCTCAACCTCGTGATCACGTTCGCGATCGGCGGCCTCTGGCATGGCGCGGCCTGGACGTTCCTCGTCTGGGGCCTCCTGCACGGCGCCGGCCTCGCGTTCCTGAGGCTGCGCGAGGACCGCGCCCGCGCCGTCCGCGGACCGAAGCGGCCGGAGCCGCTCCCCGCCTGGCGCACGGCGCTCGGCATCGTGGCCACGTTCCATTTCGTGGCGTTCACGTGGATCTTCTTCCGCGCGACGAGCGTCGCGAACGCGCTCGACGTGCTGCGCGTGCTCTTCGAGGGCACCGTCTCGTTCGCCAACGTGCCGGTCACGGCCGTCCTCGCGCTCGCGCTCGGGCTCCTTTCTCAGGCGATGCCCGACGCGCCCGCGAAGAAGCTCGAGCTGCGGTTCGTCTCGCTGCCGTCGTACGCGCAAGCCGCCGTCCTCGTGCTCTTCGCCGTCGCCCTGAGGCTCGCGGGCGGCTCGTCCGTCGCGCCGTTCATCTACACGAGCTTCTGACGTGCGAGAGAAAGACCAGCGAGACCTTCCCCGCCCCCTCGCGACCGTGCTCCTCGTGGGCACGGCGTTCCTCGTGCCCTACGGCGTGCCCTCCCTCGCGAAGTACCGCTTCCTTCCCGAAGGGGCGCTCTCCCGCACGTTCCTGGATCCGTTGCATGGCGCGCCGCGCGCTCCGCTCGTCGTGTTCCACGAGAAGCTCGAGCTTCCCGAGGTGGTGCCACCGCCGCCCGCGCCGGCCCCGCTCGTCGTCACCGAGCTCGTCGGGCCGCCCCCTCCGGTCCCCACGCGTCCGCCCGCGCCGCGCGGTACAACTCGTGTGGCTCCGCCCGTTCCGGGCTACGCACCGCCCCCATTGGGCACGGCCACCATCGAAGACCCCTCGGGCGTCATGCAGACGTTCTACGCGAAGCTGGCGCGGACCCACAGAGGCGAGCCCAACGCCGTCACCCGCATCACGCACTTCGGCGACTCGCCGCTCACGGGCGACCTCATCTCGGGCGAGGCCCGCGCGATTCTCCAGAGGGAGTTCGGCGGGGCGGGCCACGGATTCCTCCTCGTGGCGCGGCCCTGGGGCTGGTACGGGCACCAGGGCGTTTCGCTCAAGGCGCCCGGCTGGAAGGCCGCGTCCCCTCTCCTCTCGCCGGGCCGCGACGGCTACGGCCTCTCGGGCGTCGCGCTCACGGGAAGCGGCAAGGCCCGCAGCGAGATCGCGCTCGAGAACGACGCCTTCACGCGGCTCGTCCTCACGTACGCGAGGCGCCCCGCGGGGGGCACGCTTCTCGTCTCGGTGGACGAGGGGCCGGAGAAGGAGATCCCCACGGCCGCGGCCGAACGCTCTTCGGCCTCGTACGAGCTGGACCTCCCGGCCCCCGCGCGCCGGGCCCTCGTGCGCGCCAAGGGCGACGGCGACGTCACGGTGCACGGCATCGTGCTCGAGGGCGCGGGGCCGGGAATCATCTACGACGCGGTGGGCGCGAACGGGGCGTCCGTCCACTTCCTCACGCGCCTCTCGGGCGAGGACTGGATCGACAGCCTGAAGCGCCGCGCCAGCGACCTCGTGATCCTGAACTACGGGACCAACGAGAGCGGCTATTCGGGCATTCCGGGCAAACGCTACGAGAGCGACTACGCCGAGGTGATCCGCCGCATCCGCGTCGCGCTCCCCGAGGCCGCGATCCTCCTGATGGCGCCCATGGACCGCGGCATGCGCGGGGAGGCCGGCGAGGGCATCGTGACGATGCCGTCGATTCCGCGCATCGTGGCGGCTCAGCGAAAGGTGGCCGTCGAGAACGGCTGCGCGTTCTTCGACACGTTGACGGCGATGGGCGGACCGGGAACCATGGGCCGCTGGTACGACAGCCATCCGCGGCTCGTGAGCGGCGACTTCACCCACACCACGAAGCAGGGGTCCGACCCCGTCGCGCGGCTCCCCGCCGAGGCCCCCACCGAAGGCCACGGGCCGGAGGTGCGGGGCCGGCGCCGCCCCCCCCTCCGCGAGGG
>CAZXSG010000486.1:0-4412 GCA_964643185.1 uncultured Holophagales bacterium | reverse complement strand
GGTCCGAAACCCTCGTCCCCGAAGAGCTCTACGTGCTCCTCGGCAAGCTCCGGCACGGGTACGCCGGGGGCGATCCTGCCCTTTACCTGCTCCCCGACGGGGCCCTTCACGCGTTCATGACCCATTGCTCCGAGCGCGTGGGTGACGCCTACTTCAAGACTCCGCGGAACACGATCACTTCCTTCGTGAACCTCCTGGCCGTGCTGGAGCAGAACCCGACGGTCTCTTGGCGTGACTTCCTCTCCGAGGTCGAGGTGCTCCCGGAGGGGTCGGTCGATATCGACATAGCCGATGACGACGACGACGCGTCCGCCAAGGGCACAGCGAAGACGCCGCAAGACGATGACGACCTCGCCTCCTTCAAGCTCTGACTCCTCCGGCTCGTCGCGGGCATTCGACCTCCTCGACGAGAAGGTTCGGCGGTGGATCTGGAGGAAAGGATGGAACGAGCTTCGGGACGTGCAGGAAAAGGCGATCCTGGAGATCCTTGGACACGACGGCGACGTGATCCTCGCCGCCGCAACGGCGAGCGGAAAGACGGAAGCCGCCTTTCTCCCGATCTGCTCACAGCTCGCGTCGAGGGATGACGTTGGCATCGGCATCGATTCGCTCTACGTCGGCCCCCTCAAGGCCCTCATCAACGACCAGTTCCAGAGGCTCGAGTCGCTTTGCGAGGATCTGGAGATACCCGTGCACCGCTGGCACGGAGACGTCGACTCGGCGAGGAAACAGAAGGTTCTGCGCGACCCGTCGGGAATCCTCCTCATCACACCCGAATCCCTGGAGGCAACGTTCGTTCTTCGAGGCACGAGGCTCTCCCATCTCTTCTCGTCTCTCCGATGCGTCGTCATCGACGAGTTGCACGCCTTCCTGAGCAACGAGCGAGGGATCCAGCTTCGGTCGCTTCTCCATCGGCTGGAGCTCGCGATCGGGCGCCGCGTCAGGCGCATCGGCCTGAGCGCAACGCTGGGAGACATGCGCCTCGCGGCGGAGTTCCTCAGGCCGGGCGAGGCCAACGATGTGACGCTGATCGAGGGGGAAGGCGAGGGCCAAGAGCTTCGACTTCAGGTACGCGGTTACGAGAGGCCCTTCAAGTACAAGCGGTCCGAAACCGAACCCGTTGAGGACGCCGCGACCCCCGAGGATACGGAGGACGAGCGGTCCATCGGCCTTCACCTCTTTTCGACGCTGAGGGGCACGAACAACCTCGTCTTTGCAAACCGCCGCTCGGAAGTCGAGTTCTTCGCGGACCGGCTCCGCCGAAGCTGCGAAGAGGCCCGGGTTCCGAACGAGTTCTATCCTCACCATGGAAGCCTCTCGCGAGAGCTCCGCATGGACGTCGAGTCGGCCCTGCGCAAAGCGGAGCAGCCGGTGACCGTGGTGTGCACCAGCACCCTGGAGATGGGAATCGACATCGGCGCCGTGAAGAGCGTTGCCCAGATCGGCCCACCTCCCAGCGTCGCCTCGCTTCGGCAGCGTCTCGGCAGGTCTGGCCGCCGGGGTGAGCCGGCGGTCATCAGGATGTACGTTCGCGAAGAGCAACTCACGCCCCAGAGTCAGCTCGCGTCGCTGCTTCGCCTTCAGCTCGTCGAGACCATCGCGATGACGGAGCTGCTCCTTCAGCGCTGGTGTGAACCTCCAGATTCCGATGGCTTCCACTTCTCGACCCTGATCCAGCAGGTCCTGTCTCTCATCGCCCAACGAGACGGAGTGCACCCGAAGGAAGCGTGGGGGGACCTCTGCAAGACCGGCCCGTTCCGCAACGTGACGCCGCAGATGTTTGCGACGCTCCTTCGGGACCTCGGATCCGAAGACCTCGTGACCCAAATGAAGGACGGGACGCTCCTCCTCGGCGTGGAGGGTGAGCGCATGGTCAACCGATACGACTTCTATGCTTCGTTCGTATCAGCCGACGACTACCGCCTTCTGCACGATGGAAGGCTCCTGGGATCGATCCCGATCGACCATCCGATCACGGTCGGCTCCCCCCTCATCTTCGCCGGGAGGCGGTGGAAAGTGGCGGCCGTCGAGATCGCCGAGCGCGTGATCCTCGTCGTCCCCTCGCACGCCGGCCAACCGCACTTCTTCGGAGGTGGAGGCAGCCGCACCCATGATCGGGTTCGCTTGGAGATGCTGCGCATTCTCTCGGGAGCCGGTGTCTCTCCCTACCTCGACTCTGTGGCGAGGAGGCTTCTGGAAGAGGCGCGTGCGGCGTTCGCGCGCCTTGGCCTCCACAACCAAAGAATCGTCCGCGAGGGTGGCGAGATTGCGCTCTTGCCGTGGAGAGGCGACCGCGTCACCAATACGCTCGCCGTCCTGCTTCAGGTGCACGGGATCCAGGCGCTAGCCAGCAACGGACTCATCTCAATCGCGAATGCCGAGGCAACCCAGCTGATGGACCTCTTGAAACGGCTCAGCCGACAATCTGTCCTGGACGGGAGGGAACTTGCTAGGGAAGTCAGCAATCCCTGTCAGGAAAAGCATGACGGTCTACTCTCCGAATGCCTGCTCCTGGAAGAGACATTGGCGCGAGACCTCGATGCGGCCGGGGCTCTCAGTGCAATCAGCGACATGACCCGAGCCAACCCTGCGATCGATGAAGACGGGAGTAGCGGTTCTTGAGCCGGCCTCTGATGCAGCGGACGATCCAAGAACTGGAGGATCTGTTCGCGAAACACCGGAGCGATCAGGCCTCGATGTCCGTTCTGGCCGAGGAGCTCTCTCACAGGTCGACGAAGCGCGCCGACAAGCTTCGGAGCGCGGTCAGCAAGCATCAGGCGCAGGCACAGCCTCCAATACGGCCCGCGGTTCGCCCCCCTCCGGAGCGAGGCCCCTTGCCTGCTTCTCCACCACGTCCCAACCAGTCGCCCCCGCCTATTCCCGCTAAACCGCCTGCCCAGAGCCAGTGGGACGACGACCCCCGTCCGCCTCGGCCCCCCTCGCTTCCTGTTGCGTCCAAAGGCCCGGTGGCCCGCACCGAGAACGCGCCCGATGGAGTTCTATCCGCGTGGACTGCCCTTGAAGTTCTTTCGCCGCCCGCATACCAACGACCCGAAGACCTGGCTGGAGGCGACAGGAATGCGGTAGCTATTCTCGAATCCGGAGCGCCCCCTTGGCAGCGAGGTGAGAAGTCCAAACCCAACTATCGAATGTACTATCAAGTGGTCCTGGGCTCGATTCCGATGGAGCCAGCGATCTCGCGCCTCCTCGAGCGATATGCTGATGGCCGCGCCGAGCGACCCTCCATTCGCGGCAGCGCGGCGCTTGCCGTCGTCATCGTCGACAAGAACGGCAGGCTTGCGGAGGTCCAAGCCCTGGCGGTTTCGAGTTTCGGCTGGGGGCTTGTCACAGCGTTGGACGGCACCCTCTCCGACCTCGCCGACTGGGCGGGGGAGGAACGGCGCCTCACCGACTTCCTTCGCGAGAGTCTCTTGGGGATTCGCGCAGACGACCAATCAGAGGATGATTGGTCCGCTCGGCCCTTGACACTCAAGGACGTCTTCCGCGCCTACCAAGCTCTCGTCCGACACCTCCGCTTACCCACAGATCTCGTGGAACCACCGACATTCGCCATACGCTCGTATGTCTATTTCAAGGACTCGAACCCACCCGACGCTGTGCTCCTGAACAGCTTCTTCATGGCGGACCTCGCCCAGGCGCGGGTTCTCTTCCAGGGACCGACGCCACCGGAGAACCTCAAGCGCTACCTCGGGGCCCTGCCGCCAACGTGGAACGCCGACCTCCTGAAGGAGGATGACGTCCTCGAGGATGCCGTCGCGCCCTGCTACACGCCCCTCGCTCGTTGGCCCGCTCAGGACCGACAGCCCTCTCTTCTTCAGCAGGCAGCGGTCAACCTCGCCTTCACGGAAACCGTCGAATCGGGTGTCGTCGGGATCAATGGACCACCGGGTACCGGGAAGACAACCCTGCTTCGAGATATCGTTGCGGCTGTCGTGCTCGAGCGCGCCACCGCGATGGTGGCCTTCACGGACCCGGAACACGCCTTTGTTCCCTCGGGCGAGAAGATGAAGGCCGGGGACTCCTGGCTCCACCTCTACCGCGTGGACGAATCGTTGCGCGGCTTCGAGATGCTTGTCGCATCGTCCAACAACCGCGCCGTCGAGAACGTGAGCGAGGAACTCCCTCAGCTCAACGCTCTACCAAAGCACGAGACACTTCGGTACTTCAAGAGCATCTCGGACGCGGTCCACGGCATCGAGACCTGGGGTCTCATAGCCGCGGTGCTCGGAAACTCCCAGAACAGGGCGCGCTTCAAGAAGCGCCTCTGGTGGGACGATGAGTGGAGCCTGAACCGATACCTTGCCGCGGCGTCCGGGCTCCGGCCGCTGGTAAAGGTTGTCTGGCGTCAATTAGATTTGCGGGTTGGCGACAATTAGATCTGCGGGTCGGGT
>CAZXSG010000485.1:0-4414 GCA_964643185.1 uncultured Holophagales bacterium | reverse complement strand
GAGCGCGTGGACGAGAGCGAGGTTCGAGCGCGTTCCGCCGTCCTGGCCCCGCGTGCCGGACTGCTGGAGGCCATAGACGTAGGCCTCGAGGTCCGCCGCCTCGCCGAGCACGGCGAACGGATAGGCGAGGCCGAACTGACCGCCGGCCTTCGTGGAGTACGTGCGGCCGCCGACGAAGACGTCGGAGACCGAGATGTCCTGGTCGCGCCCCTCGGCCTTTCCGCCGCCGGACTGAACGGTACCGAACTCGAAGTGGAGGCTCGCCACCGCACCGGGCGGCACGCTCTCGAAGCCGGCCTCGCGGAGAGCGGCGACGATGTCCGGAATGATGACCTGGGAGAGAGGCTCGATCTCGTACTCACCGTACTCGAGCGCGCCCGAGGACGTGATCAGGACGAACTCGCCACCCAGGGTCTGGAACGAGCGGTTGGCGATCGTCAGCTCCGTCTTGTAGCCGCCCGTGTCCACGATGACGGGCAGGAGCGCCTCGTTCTTCTTCTTCTCGGTGTCGACGTTGATCATCTCGACGAACGAGCTGTCGCCGCTCACGTTGTCGAGCACCGTGGCGTAGCACACGAACTGGTCGTTGCCGGAAACGCGCTTGATGGTGGCCCAGCCGTTCTCGATCCCGCGGGACGCGAGGGGCGTGTTCTTCTGTTCGAAGCCAAAGGCCGGGAGGTTGAACGTGTCCTTGGTGGCGCTTTCCTGCGTGGTCTCACCGTTGTGGTAGGTCACCTCGAGCCCGAGGTTGCCGAGCGAGCCGCCGCCGGCGTGAACGCACGCGAGGTTCGAGCGGGCGCCCGAGACCCCCACCGAGCCCACCTGCTGGAGGCCGTAGAGAACGGCTTCCTTGCTCGCGCCACCGAGGAGCGGTATGGCCGAGAGCGCCAGGCCGAAACGGCCGATGATGCCCTGAGCGCGCAGATCGGCGTTCGGCGGCGTCGTGACCCTCACCAGCGCCGAGAACTGCCCCACGTCGCGCGCGCCGCGCACCTCGATGCGGAGCGTGGTGACGACGTTGCCGTCCGGCGTGGGAAGACCCTGGTTGGCGAGGAACGCGAAGATGTCGCCGTAAACCTCCTGGCCGGGACGGAACGTGTAGGGCGCGAAGCCGTCCTTCGTGCGGAAGGAGAGGGTCAGATTGCTCGTTGCGCGGTTCGTGATGGTCAGCTCCGAGCCGAAGCTCGTGCCGCCCGCGCCGGCCGAGCGCACGATGACGGGCACGATGTACGTGAGGACGTCGCCGGTGCCCGTGTTGGGATAGGCCACTGTGACGGGCTTCGTGATCTGGTGCGTCTCGCCGCCGGAGCTCGTCACTGTGAGCTTCACGTTGAACGTGCCCGCGGCCGCGAAGACGTGCTCGGGGTTGATCTCCTTGGAGGTCGTGCCGTCGCCGAACTCCCAGCTCCATTTGGAGCCGTAGACCGACTTGTCCTCGAAGAGGACGCGGCGCGTGGGGCGGGGCGCAGTGGGCGAGTACGCGAAGTCGGCCACGGGCGTCACCCGCGGGCCGCGGGCCGGAGCCAGCGTGCCGGGGGCCGACGCCGCGCGGAACACGCCGCGGCCCGAGGTGCCCACGATGACGGCCGAGCCGTCCTGCGGAAACGTGATGGAGGTGACGGGGACGTTCGGGAGCCCCTCACCGTGGCGCGCCCAGGACGCGCCGGCGTCGCCGGAGCGGTAAAGACCCATGTAGCTGCCGGCCCAGAGGACCTGCGGGTTCACCGGGTCGAGCGCGAACGACCACACGGGGAGGTCGGGGAGGCCGTCGGCCTGGCCCGTCTTGGAGATCGCCGTCCACTCGCTGCCGTCGTGCACGTAGACGCGCTCGATCGTCTTGGCGGACGCGGCCGAGGAAACCCACGTGCGGGGGCCCCGGATACGGAGGCGGAGGCTCGCGGTGCGGCCGGGGAACTTCGCGGTTTTCGCCCAGCTCGCGCCGTCGTCGGTGGAGCGCAGAACCTGACCCTCGTCGTCGATGAGGGCCAGCGTGCCGTCGGCGTCGGCCGTGATGTCGCTGATGTCCGAGATGATCGGCATCGTCTCGGAAGCCTGAGCCCAGGTCTTGCCGTCGTCGTTGGACCGCCAGATCTTGTGCTTGGTGTACGTGAAGATGCGCGCCGGAACCGTGGGGTGCTGGAGGAGGAACGTGCGGAACGAGGACTTGTTGCCGCCCGCCTCCCCGATGCCGTCGGAGTTCGTGAACGTCGCGCCGCCGTCGGTCGACATCTCGATGCTCTGGTTCGTGGCCGAGGTCGTGAAGATCAGGTCGCTCGTGGGGCTGACGCGGCAGCCGTAGCCATCGCCGCCGCCGATCTGGTCCCAGCGCCCGTCGGTGCGCATGATGGCCGTGCCGTTGTCCTGGTTGCCCACGAGGATGATCGTGCCCGCCGGGTTCGCGCAGATCTCGTCGACCATGAAGCCGACGATCTGGGAGTTGAGGCCTTTGAAGGCCGTGGCGGTGCGGGCGAAGATGCCGCCGTCGTTGCCGACGTACATCGTCCTGTCGGCGCCCCAGACGACCGTGTGCTGGTCGGCGTGCAGATAGGGGAGCGGCCGCGCCGGCACCGTGGGGCCGGCCCACTCCGAGATCTTCGTCCAGCTGTCGCCGTTGTCCTCGGAGGTCCAGAGGTCGAGGCCGCCGGCGAAGAGATGACCCGTGTTGGGGTCCACCACGAGGACGTTGCAGAAGCCGGCCTGACTGCCCAGGATGTTCGTCGTGGAGTTGGAGATCGGAACCGTCGTCCAGGTCGAGCCGCCGTCGGTCGACCGGGCGAAGCCGCCCTGCTTGTCGGCCTGCGTGCCCACGAGCGCGAAGACGAGGTTCGGATCGGTGTTGCCCACGGCGAGCTGGATGCGGCCGCGCAGCTTGAAGTTCTCGGGCGGAATGCCCGACTGCGTCGTGGTGGCGAAGGTCTGGCCGCCGTCGGTGGACTTGAACACGGTGCCCGGGACTTCACCCGATTCGTAGGCCGAGGCGTAGATGATGCTGGGGTTCGAGGCGGCCCTCGCGATCGAGGTCACGCGGACCGTGGCCGGCGCGGCGTCGAGGCCGTAGGCCGACTGGAGCATCGCGGTCGAGATCACGGCGGACCAGGTCTTGCCGCCGTCCGCGGACCTCTGGAGCCCGAGGTCCGTTCCGGCGAGGAGAACGTCGGCGTTCTCACGGTCCACGACGATCTGCCAGAAGAAGTCGCCGGGGGGATCCCCTTCCACCTTCGCGAAGGAATCGCCGCCGTCGTTCGAGACGAGGAGGCCGATGCCGAGCTTGTTGTTACCGTCGCCGGGCCGGCTGGATTTCGTGGTGGAGTTGTCGCCGCAGGCCGAGCCCGCGTACACGCGGCTCGGGTTCGACGGGGCATAGGCCACGGCGCCGATCTGAAGCCCGCCGGTGGGCAGGTTCTCGGCCACGGCGCGCCAGTTGGCGCCGCCGTCGACGGTCTTCCAGAGGCCGCCCGCGGAGACCCCGACGATGATGGTCTTGGCTTCCGTGGGGTGCGTGGCGATGGCGGCGATGAGACCGGTGTCGTCCTGACCCGGCAGGGCGGCGCCGACGGGGGTCGTGTAGGTCGGGCTGAACGTCGGTCCGAGGGCGGTCCAGGCCGGACCCGCCTGGAGCCTCAGCTCCTTGAGACGGTTCTTCTCGGCGGCGAAGAGGTCGGCCGCCCGGCCGTCCAGCTCGCGAAGGTCCTCGATGGCGAGGCGCTTGGTCAGGCGCTCCCGGCGCGCTTCGAGGACGGAGTCCTTTTGCGCGGCTTCCTGAGCGCGGGCGGTCTCTGCCGCACCTGGCGTCGAGCCGATCAACCCGGCGAGAGTCGCGGCAAACGCGACCTTGTGGAATCCCCTCAAGGACATGCATCCCCCGTTTTGGAATGTTGGTTTCTGACCGATTTTGGTCGTTTCTGGACGGTTGCTGCCAATTCGAATGCAGTTCGGCCAATGGAACAGCGGTACAGGAGCCCGGGTTCGTCCGAATCGCTCGGGGAGTCGCCTTTCGGCGAGTCTACCCTCGATTCCGTCCGTTTCCCGTCCACCGATTCATTCACTTTCTTCGGGCGTGAAGTAACCTATCGGGAAGCACCCAGCAGCCGGAGAAAAAGCATGAAAACCGTCGTGGTCGCTCTCGTCCTCGCCTCGAACGTCGCCGCCGCGCAGGCACCGGTCTCCGCGGAGCGTCCGGTGCTCGCATGCCCCCTGGAGCAGAAGAAGGTCTCCAAGAGTGCCAAGCCGGATCCCGAGCTCTTCAAGAAGAACATCCGGTGCCACAAGGGCGAACGGGCCGTGGTTCCGCACGCGGAGGGGCCGGTGACCAACGACGTCCCCGCCCTCCCGGGTGGCCCGCCCCGCCAGGGGTCCCCACGGCACGACCGCGGCCCTGGGCGCAAAAACACCCACTGGCCTCCCGGTGAAGACC
>CAZXSG010000484.1:0-4418 GCA_964643185.1 uncultured Holophagales bacterium | reverse complement strand
TGTGCAACGGCGATGCGAACGGAAGCGGGGCCATCACGCCGGCCGACTCCCTGTATCTGAACCTCTACCTGTTCCTCGGGGGCGCGCCGCCGCCGCCGTGATCCGGCTCACCGCGCGCGCTGGATCGCGAGCCCGAGTGGTCGGATTCTGTTACTTGATTGTGTCCAATCCGGCGACCCGAGCTGCCTGGGTGTATGGTGTAGGCCGGAGGTCTCTATTCATGAGGCCACAAGCTTCTTTCCTGCTCCTCCTTGCAATTTCTGCTGGTTTGGCCTTGCCCGCTCGCGCTGCTGTCCCTCGTCGCTCGGGTCAACCCGATGAGCCAGACGGTGACGGTGGGGATCAACGATTGTGCGATCAGCGGTGATGGACGGTTCGTCGCCTACTCCAGTCGCGCCCGAAACGTCGTGCCCGGGCTCTACGATTCGAGGAACACATCGGACGTCTTTCTCTACGACCGGGAAACTCTAACGTCGACTCTCGTCAGCCACGGCGACGGGTTGTCCCCCGGATCCAATAGCTCGCTGCTGGTCTACATGCCGGCCGATGGATCTGCCGTCGCGTTCTTCAGCTCGGCGACCAATCTGACCGCTGAGGCCGCAGACGGCCTCTTTCTCTTCGAGAGACTCACCGGTGTGGTCACGTATCTCGGACGCGCGACGACGCCCGTCGTTTTCTCCTCTGATGGTGAAAGGGTCGTGTTCATCTCGCAGGCGGCAGAAGAGACCGGTCAAGCCGTCGCGTTCGAGCGTTCCAGTGGGATGAAGACGCTGCTGAGTCACCAGGAAGGCTCGGCGCTGCCTTCCTCTGGGTACTGCCGGGATCCCTCGATCAGCGGAGAGGGCCGGTTCACGGCTTTCGCTTGCTCTGCAAACGACATCGTGCCCGGCAGCCTTTCGGGTCTGAAGGTGTTTCTGAACGATCGAACGACCGGCCTGAACTCACTCGTCAGTCCATCGCTCCAGGCCGATAGGAATTCGTATGGGCCTCTCTTGAGCGACGATGGGAGATTCGTTGCCTTCACGAGCAATGCCTCGACACTCGTTGCCGGTACTGTCGACCAGAACGGCCGAGCCGACGCCTTTCTGTTCGAGCGTGTCGGAGGCGTGCTGAAGTTGATGAGTCACCGGCCCCTATCGCCGTTCGCGTCCAATGGAGGCACGAGAGCTGTCGCGATCAGCTCCGACGGGGGCCGCGTCCTCCTCTCGAGCTCGTCACGGGACCTCGTGGAAATGGAAGACGACCCCCAGGAATGGGAGGATGTATTTCTCCACAGCCGGATATCGGACACGAACGTACTGGTGAGTCACGTTCCGGATGAGCCCACCAAGGCGTTGGGGGGAACCGTCGATGAGAGCGAGACGATGAGCGACGATGGGCTGCTGATCGCCTTCTCGAGTTTCGAGCGCGAAGGGACCTCCTATGTGAAGACCCTTTGGATCTCCGAGGGCGTACACGGCGAAGTTCGCTCCATGGCGTTCGACGGACTCGTCCCTCTGGGCGGTGTCGTCGTTCCACGCCTCGCCGTGTCCGGGAACGGTCGGCGCGTTGCCTTCACGTCGTCTTTTCCGTCGGTCGGGTTCGGAGTTCGCGATTTCGATGGTGGCGAGTCTCTCTACGGCTGGGACGCCGTGACCTCCGTCGTCGAGCCCCTGTCTCTCGCAGGGGACGCGTCTCGAGCAGCGCTGGTCGACCCACATCGGCTCGCTATGAGCCGGAACGGCCGGGTTGTCCTGTTCAAAGCGACGCAACCCAACGCGTTCTCTGATCCACTCGCGCCTCCGTCGTGGAGCGGCATCGCGGTCCTCGATCGCGACTCGGGTCGAACGGACCTCGTCAATTGGACCGGCTCGCGTAACGTCGCTGCATCCGACGGGCGACCCGTCGGAATGAGCGCCGACGGATCGACGATCCTGTTCGTGGCGTCCGACGTGCTGGTGGGTGACGGACTCATGGCCGCAGAGACGACTTCCCTGTTTGCGTTCGATCGCGCGAGCGGATCGATCAGCCTGGTTTCGCGTTCCCTCAACCCGAGGTTGGGAGCCGGCGTCGCGAGTGAGCACGTCTCCGTGAGCGCAGACGGACGATTCGTGACGTTCGAAGGCGGCTCCCCCGAGGTCGCGGGGGACATCAGCGGAAATGCCTGGACCCAGATCTTCCTGTGGTCTCGCGACTCCGGGTCTCTTCGAGTGGTCTCGCGAACGCCCCGGGGAACTGCGGGAGACGGCAATTCATACGCCAGCACGATCTCCGCGGACGGATCCACGGTCGCCTTTGTTTCGCTTGCGCGAGACCTCATCGAGCCCGACATAGAGGGGGAGCCCGAGGCGCACGTGTACGTTCAGAATCGCGTCTCAGGCCTCACTCGTCGCGTGACCCTGAGTCGTCCGGACCAGTCCGGCGATATTGCGAGTGGACTGAGTCCCTACCGTTCGCTGAGCGACGACGGCCGATACCTCCTCTTTCACAGCCGGAGGTACCTCCCTGGAGTCGTGGGCCGCCTGGGCCCCTTCAACCTGCATCGCTACGACAGGGACCTTGCTGAGACCCTGCTGGTGAGTCACGGATCGGGCAATCCCGGCGAACGCGCGCTCGAGGAGTGCCGGGACGGCGAGATCAGTCGCGACGGACGGCGGGTAGCCTTCCGGTCATGGGCAACGAACCTCGTTCCGGGCGTCTCGGGCGGTCCCCAGATATTCCTCTTCGACCCTTCGTGGCATGAGGTGCGGGTCCTGAGCCGATGGATTGATGGATCCCTGGCCAACGTGCCTTGCCGATGGCCCAGGCTCAGTGGTGATGGCTCGATGGTGGCATTCAGCGGGTGTGGATTCGCGAGCTTCGTGGCTCCCGAGGGGCAGCAGGCATTCGCTTACGACGTCAAGGCGGCCCGCCTGTACCTCGCAAGCCACGCGGGCACGCCGACCGTCCCCGGCAACGACTACGCGGCCTGGGAGGTCGCTCTCGACGACTCGGGAGACTCGATCCTGTTCATGAGCGGCGCCACCAATCTAGGGATCGGGCTTGGTGCCACCGATCTGACGAGCTACCCGAGGGAGCGACGAACGGGTCTCTTCGTCTTCACTCCGCCTCCGGTCGTTCTCGGCTCGACCCCTTCCTGCGCGAGTTCGACCGGTGGCCGGGTGGTGTCCATTCACGGGGGTCACTTCCAGCCCGGCGCGACGGTGTCCCTCGACGGCGTTTCGGCCGCGGTCACCTCGGTATCTTCCAGCGAGATCGTCGCGATTGCGGGTCCGAGGACCGTTGGTCCTGCGCACACCGGGAACATCGTCGTGACGAACCCGAATGGCGAGTACGCGGCCCTCGGAAGTGCCTTCACGTATGCCGTCCGTGGCGACGCGAACAACTCGGGCTCGCTCTCGCCCGCGGACTCGGTGTTCCTGAACCTGGCCATCTTCTTCGGAGGAGCGCAGCCGGTATCCCTGTGCAACGGCGATGCGAACGGAAGCGGGGCCATCACGCCGGCCGACTCCCTGTACCTGAACCTCTACCTGTTCCTCGGAGGCGCGGCGCCACCGCCGTGACAGGTCATTCCTGACGCAGACCCAGGACGGGATCAATGCGGCTCGCGCGATGGGCGGGATGGCCCGCGGCGAGAAGCGTGACGACGAGCATCGTGGTCGCGGCCAGGGCGAACGTGGGAACGTCGAACCCCTCGACGCCATAGAGCAGGCTCTTGAGCGCACGCGAGACGGACGCCCCCGCAACGAAGCCCATGGCCGACCCGACGGCAACGAGGGCGAGCCCATGCCGGAGGACCAGGCCGAGCACGTCGCTCGGGCTGGCTCCCAGCGCCATGCGAACGCTCAGCTCGCGCCGCCTCTCGCCGACGAGGTTCGCGAGGAGCCCGTACAGCCCGAGCGCGGAAAGCGCGAGAGCGGTGACGGCGAAGCCCGTGAGCAGGCCCGTCTGTGATCGCGACGCCCGCTTCGTTCCCGCGAGATGCCGGTCCATCGTCATGAGGTCCTCGATGGGCTGCTCGGGAGCGAGCGCCGCGACGCGTTTCCTCACGCTGGAAGCGAGAGCGGCCGGATCCCCCTCGGTGCGGACCACGAAGCGGGCGAGCGGCCAGAGCGTCTGGTCGAAGGGCGTCGCGAACGCAGGCTCGGCGGTCCGTTCCTTCACGCTGCCCGGCAGATCGCCGACCACGCCGACGATCTCGAAGAGAGGCTCCTTCCCCGGGGGTGTGTCCTTCCAGCGGAGCCCGATGCGACGGCCCACCGGATCGGAGCCGGCGAAGTACGTCCGCGCGGCCGATGCGTTGATCACGGCGATGGGTTTGCCCTCGTCGGAAACGTCGAGGAACCGGCCCCCGAGAAGCGGAGCGCCCAGGAGGGCGTGGTAGCCGGTGCTCACGGTTCGCCACTGGATGCGTCCGGATACGGGCTCGCCGCCGGAGA
>CAZXSG010000483.1:0-4419 GCA_964643185.1 uncultured Holophagales bacterium | reverse complement strand
GTCATGGGGCTCCTCAGGGTGAGTCGCGGTCTCTTCCAGCGTCTCGTCTCGGGGGGCTACGTCGAACTGGTCCGGAATCTTCCGCCCCTGGTCCTCGTCTTCATCGTCTATTTCTTCATCGGGGAGCGGATCATGGCCCTCCTCAAGGTGGAGGAGTTCATCCGCGCGGCCTCCCCGGAGGTGCGCACCATACTCGGCTTCTTCTTCGCCCCCCCGGCCCGCCTCTCCGGGTTTTTCGCGGGGCTCGCGGACTTCACGCATGGCACTCCGTCCTCCGTCGCGTGGGCCGTCGACCTCGGCGATGGCGTTCCCCGGCATCCCGTCGCGCTCTACGAGGCCGGCCTGCTTCTCGCGTTCGGCGTCTTCTTCGTTCTCTGGCTGCGCCGCGACCCGAGCGGCGCGGCGAGTCGCGGGTTCTACGTCTTCACCGGGTTCTATGCCGTGACGCGCTTCGCGCTCGAAGCGCTCAAGCCCTACGGACGCGTCCTCGGGCTCACGATCTTCCAGATCGCGGCGCTCGTGCTTCTGGTCTACGCCGTCTCGCACTATCGTCGACCTTCAGATGCACGAACGCGCGCCTAGGCCCTACGTCTTCCTGGGACAGACGACCTCTCTGTGTGAGACGTGTCTGGAGCTCGTCCCGGCCAAGGTCGCGGCCGAGGGCGACGACGTCTTCTTCCTGAAGCGCTGCGCCGTCCACGGTTCCACCAGAACCCGTGTGGCGAGCGATCGCGCGTACTGGGAATCCTCGCGACTGTGGGCCAAGCCCGGAGACCTGCCGAAGCTCTTCGGCACGTCCACGGAGCGCGGCTGCCCCTGGGACTGCGGCCTCTGCCCCGATCACGAGCAGCACACGTGCCTCGCGATTCTCGAGGTGAACGAGACGTGCAATCTGACGTGCCCCGTGTGCTTCGCGTCGTCGAGCCCGGCCCTCACGGGGCAGCGCACGCTGGCCGAGGTGGAGGAGCTCCTCGACTCTCTCGTGCGTGCGGAAGGGGAGCCCGACCTCCTCCAGATCTCGGGCGGCGAGCCCACGCTGCACCCGCAGATCCTGGACATCCTGAAGGCCGCGAAGGCGCGGCCCATACGACACGTCATGCTGAACACCAACGGCGTGCGCATCGCGAAGGACCCCGCCTTCGTCGACGCGCTCGCGGCGCTCGGCCGTGGTTTCGAGGTGTACCTGCAGTTCGACTCGCGGCGGCCCGAGGCCCTGCGCGCGCTCCGCGGCGCCGACCTCACGCGCGTGCGAAGCGAAGCTCTGGACGCGCTCGAGGCCCGCGGGATCTCGACGACGCTCGTATGCGTCGTGGCGCGGGGCGTGAACGACGACGAGGTCGCAGACGTCGTACGGCACGCGCTCTCGTACCGCTGCGTGCGCGGCGTGACGTTCCAGCCCGTGCAGTCCGCGGGGCGCACAGAGGGCCTCGGCGGCGTGGACCGGCGGATCCTCCTCACGGACATCCGGCGCGCGCTCACGGGCGAGGGGGCGCTGTTCACTCCGGCCGATGTCGTACCGCTGCCGTGCAATCCCGAGAACATCGCGATCGCCTACGCGATCCGCAGCGGGTCGAACCTCACGCCGGTCACGTCGCTCCTTCCGCGCGACCTGTTCGTGCGGGAGTCCGCCAACGCGATCGCGTTCGAGAAGCTCCCGGAGCTGAAGAAGCGGGTTCTCGAGGCGCTGTCTCTGGGTTCGGCCGGGGCCTCCGCCGCGGAGGCGCTGGGCGGCCTGCTGTGCTGTCTGCCGGAGTTCGAGGTGCCGAAGGAGCTGACGTACGAGAACGTCTTCCGCGTCGCGATCGTCCAGTTCCTCGACCGCTTCAACTTCGACCTCGGCCAGGTGAAACGGTCCTGCGTCCACTTCGTGGTGCCCGGCGGCCGGATGATTCCGTTCGACACCTACAACCTCTTCTACCGCGACGGCCTCGGTGCGCGCCTCCGCCGGGAAGGCGTGGCCGTTTGACGCCCGACCCCTACGAGCCCCCGAAGACGGACCTCACGGATGAGGATCGTCGGCATCCCGTGGTGCGAGCGCTGATCGTCACCGGCCGCTTCCTCGTGGGCTTCCTGGCCGTCTCGTTGATGCTGGCCGGCGGTTTATGCGCGGTCCTCGGCCTCGCTGCTGGTGGGGGTCTCATCGCGCTCGCCATCGGGTGCGTCACGATGGGCCTCGGGTACATGCTCTTCATGGCCGTGAAGGAAAAGTAACGAGCGAACGCTTGCTTCTTCACGACCGCCTGAAATGGAAGGGGCCGCCTCTACAGCCGCGTTGAGTGCGAGACCGGCACCCGGACGTTCCGCCTCCAGGTAATCGACGGCGTCCTCGAACTCTTGCTGAGCGAGAGAGTGGAGTCGCGCGACGAGGGTCACGAGTGCCGCTGGCGAATCCTGGCGAAGACCTCCGATGCGGGGACGCTCGGGGCACGGCCCGACTCGAGATCGGCATCACGACGCTCCGCCTCCTCGAGCCAGAGTGCGTCGATCTGCTCGGCGGAGAGGTCCGCGAGGCTCGTGATCATCACGTGAGCCAGGTGCGCACGATCCCGTGGATCGAGGGTAAGGGCCTGCGCTTCGATGTCCGGCAGGGCCATGAGGCCTCCTAGCGCATCAATGTTACCGGACCGGGGGCGGCCGGAAACAAAGGAGCCGCCTCGCGGCGGCCCCTTCACGTCCGATACGGTAGACGTTCAGCCCATGTGGGAAATGATGGCGTCCCCGAACTCCGAGCACTTGATCTCCTTCGAGCCGTCCATGAGACGGGCGAAGTCGTAAGTGACCTGCTTGGCGCCGATCGCGCCGTCCATGCCGTGGATGATGAGATCCGCGGCCTCCAGCCAGCCCATGTAGCGCAGCATCATCTCGCCCGAGAGGATCACCGAGCCCGGGTTCACCTTGTCGAGGTCCGCGTACTTGGGCGCGGTGCCGTGCGTCGCTTCCAAGATCGCGTGACCCGTGATGAAGTTGATGTTGCCGCCCGGCGCGATGCCGATGCCGCCCACCTGGGCCGCGAGGGCGTCGCTCAGGTAGTCGCCGTTCAGGTTCAGCGTGGCGACGACGTCGAAGTCGTCGGGCCGCGTGAGCACCTGCTGGAGCGTGATGTCGGCGATCGAGTCCTTCACGAGGAGCTTGCCCGCCGCGAGGGCGGCCTTCTGCTCGGCGTTCGCCTCGGACTCACCCTTCGCCTTCTTGGTGCGCTCCCACTGCTCCCACGTGTAGACCTTGTCGCCGAACTCGCGCTCCGCGAGGGCGTAGCCCCACGTGCGGAACGAGCCCTCGGTGAACTTCATGATGTTGCCCTTGTGGACGAGCGTGAGGCTCTTCCTCTTCATGCGCAGGGAGTACTCGATGGCCGAGCGCACGAGGCGTTCCGTGCCCTCGCGGGAGACGGGCTTGATGCCGAGGCCCACCGATCCGGGGAAGCGGATCTTGGAGTACTGCTTCGGGAAGCGGGTCTTGAGGAACTCGAGCACCTCGGCAGCCTCGGGCGTGCCCTCCTCGAACTCGATGCCAGCGTAGATGTCCTCGGTGTTCTCGCGAAAGATGACGACGTTCGTCTTGGCCGGCATCTTCACGGGCGAGGGGACGCCTTCGAACCAGCGCACGGGGCGGAGGCACACGTAGAGGTCGAGCTTCTGGCGGAGCGCGACGTTGAGGGAGCTGATGCCGCCGCCGATGGGCGTCGTGAGGGGTCCCTTGATGCCCACGAGGAACTCGCGGAACGCGTCGATGGTCTCGTCGGGGAGCCAGCTTCCGATCTTCTTGAAGCTCTTCTCGCCCGCGAAGACCTCCATCCACTGGATCTTCCGCTTGCCGCCATAGGCCTTCTCGACGGCCGCGTCGAGAACGCGTACCGAGGCGCGCCAGATGTCGGGACCCGTGCCGTCCCCTTCGATGAAGGGCACGATCGGGTTGTCGGGAACCGTGAGGACGCCGTCCTGAATGGTGATGGTGGCTCCGCCGGACGGCACCGTGCTGTGCGTGTAGGCCATGGTCATGGGCTCCTTCGAGGAAATTCAGCGCGCCGGACGCGTTTCCCGGCCCGCAAGGCTGCTAGGTCGCGCGGAGAGCCGAGGCGTTCTCGAGGCGCGGGGGTGGCGCGCGGAGGATAGCTGAAGCCCGGTTTTACGCGGTGCATCCAGGATTGCGCGAAAGATCGGGTGCCGGGGGCGCACTTCCAATCACCATGCTGACTTCCTTCCTCGCCGTGAGTCTCCTTGCGGGAGAAGCGGCTGCGGCTTGCATCCCGCAGGTGGGGCCCGCCGAGGCCGTTCAGCTGTCGATCCGGAGGCCCGTCTTCGCGGACGTCACCGGAGACCGCCGGGTCGACGCCCTCCGGTTCGACCGCGCGGCCGTCGTTTGCGCGCCGAACCTCGACGGCCGGACGTTCGGCACGGAGGCGTCGACGAGGCTGGTGGA
>CAZXSG010000482.1:0-4435 GCA_964643185.1 uncultured Holophagales bacterium | reverse complement strand
CGAGCGTCACGGCGAAGACGATGGCCGCGGCCGCCGCGAGACCCGCCGCCCAGGCGCGGCCGCGGCCCCGCGAGGTCCGCACGGGGAGCTGTGCGGGCAGCTCGCCCACGCGCGAGGCCACGCGCTCCCAGAGCTGTTCCGGAGCCGGAGTGGACCCTCCCGTGACGCGCTCCGCCAGCCCGCGGGTCTCGAGGTAGAAGCGCCGGCAGGACTCGCAGGCGGCGAGGTGGTCGACCGCGGGGAGGGCCTCGGGGAACGGCAGCTCGCCGTCCACGAACGCGGAGATCTCGGGGGCGAAGGATTCGCAGGTTTCGGGGCTGGATCGGCTCATCGTGTGATCCCTCAACGGTTCAACGGAAAGGCCCGAGGACGTCGACGAGTCGGCGCCGGGCGCGATAGACGTGGACCTTCACCTGCGCGAGCGTGGTGCCGGTTTCCCGGGCCACCTCTTCGTAGGAGCGGCCCTCGAGCACGGCCAGCTCGAAGGCGCGGCGATGGCTCGGCGGCAGGGAGGCGAGCGCCTTGCCGAGCGCTTCGGCGAGCACGCGGAAGGACGCGTTCTCGTGGGGTCCGGGGTGGGGCGCGGGCGCCTCCTCGAGGGCGTCGGATCCGTCCTCGGACGTCCGCGACACGAGCCGTGGACGCCTGAGGCTGTTCAGGGCGAGGTGCTTGGCGGTGGCGTAGAGGTAGGAGCGCAGGTTCTCGATGCGGGTGGGCGTCCCGGTGCGCATCGCCCGGAGGAACGTCTCCTGGAGGAGATCCTCGGCCTCCTGAGGAGGCAGGCGCTTCCTCAGGAAGTGGAGGACGGGGCCCGCGTGCGCCGAAAAGGCCCCACGCCAGGCGGCCGCGTCACTCGGGAGAGGCTCGACGTATTCCATGCTCACCCTCTAGGACACGGGGACGGCCCGAAAGTTACAGGGGGGCCTGATTCACTCGAGGGGCTCCCCGGCAGCCTTGAGTTCGACCCATTCGGCGACGGGGAACGCATTCACTCGGAAGCGCGGAGGATCTTCCTCGACGCGCTCGAGCAGGGCGCCGCAGAGGCGTTCCAGCGCTTCCCAGGGCACGATCACCGCTTCGCCCGGCTCGCTTTCTCCATGGCGGCTCAGGACGACGATGTCGGACTGCGGCAGGAGGCTCGGCACGCCCTCGGCCCAGCTGCACCAGGAGCGCACGGCTCCCGGCTCGGCCTTGGAGCCCATGAGGTCGAACTTGGCGACGAAAACGTCCAGGCCGGCTTTCTCGAGATGCTGCTCCAGGGCCAACTGCTGCTCGGCGTAGGTCCCCGCGAGGCTCACAAGCTCGAGAAGCCTCACGTCCCGGGCCAGCTCGGGAGAGGGCGTGAACGGCTGAAAGCGTCCGGCAACCCGCCGCAGGAGGTTTCCCGATAGAGGCCAGGGCTCTTCCTGGAGCGAGCGCTGGGCCTCGGCCACCAGTTTGCGCAGACCCGCGGGCGAGCCGCTCCCGGTCGCGAGGAGCACGCCCCGGTTCGGGAGCGCGACGACCGCGTCTCCGGGCACGTCGAGCCCGTCGAAGATCTCGTCCACGAGGGCGAAGGACTCGTCGAAGCTCACCTCCGAGGCGACCCGGAAGAGCCCGTCCCCGAGCGGGACCCAGCTCGGCCGCTGAAGAGCCGAGAGGTTTCCGATACCGATCGCGAACAGGTTGTCGAGGCTCTGGCCCCACGTCTCGGCCGTCTCGGGCATTACCTGCGCCATGAAGTTGCCGAAGTCGTACATGAGCACGACGTCGAGATCGCCCTTCCACGCCCGCGCGACGGGCTTCACGAAAGCGGGGGTTTCGCCGCGGCATTCGATCTCGGTGGTCATCATCTGGTGCCGCGACCTGAGGCACGCGTACAGGTTCTTCGCGGCCATGGTCCAGAGCTTCGGCACCTCCGGAGGCGGGTCGACCATCATGCTCAGGTACTTCTCGCGGAGGTCTCCCCGAGCCGAACGGTGCGCGGCCGAGTACTCGAGATGGCTGTTGCCGACGAAGTACTTTCCGCGGTCGGGGTGGACGAGCGCGGCCTCTTCGGCATCGTAGGTCCAGCCGCTGACGCCGCGCGCCGCGGCACGTTTGGCCAGGTCCCGCGCGAACTCGTCGCGGCCCGGCGTCAGGCCCAGCCAGCTCCTCCAGCCCATAGGCCACCGATCCTATGGCAGAACGAGCGCGTGGACCTTCTGGACCGTCGCCCAGTTCCGCGCCGTCGCTCCGTCGCCCAGGAGGCGGCCCACGGCCACGGCCAGACGGCTCTCGAGAATGCCGCTGCCGCACCACGCGTAAACCGCGCGCGAGCCCACGGCGAGGACGTCGGGCTCCCAGGATTCCCTCAGCAGGGGAAGGACCTTCGCGCGATCTGCCGGCTCACGGAGCAGGGAAACGAGGAGCCGGGAGGCGTCGCTCGCGATCTGGGCGATCGTGTTCTCCGCGATCACCGTCGAAAGCTCGTCCGCCGTCAGCACCGTGACGCGCGACGACACGCCGAGGCTCCCGGCAATGGCCTTCTCGAGCCGTGCCGCGACGTCGTGCCTCGTTCCCTTCGGCACGTCGAACACGACGTTCCCGCTGTTCAGGAGCGTCTGCACGTTCTCATAGCCGAGCGAGGACAGGACGTTCCGGAGATCGGCCATCGCGATGCGCTTCGCCTTGCCCACGTTGATTCCGCGGAGGAACGCGGCGCGCCGATCGGGTCTGTCGGATCTCACGCTGCGATGCTATCGAACGAGGTGAATCGCGGAGAGGTCCCGGTACGTGTCGAAGCGCGGGGTCCACCTCACCTCCGGCGACGCGAAGGCCGTGTCCTGGTACTGATGCACGGGAATCGCGAGAAGCTCCCGCGCGAGGATCCGGTGGATCCCCTGCAGGCGCTCCTGTCGCGCGCTCGTGTGGAGTTCCCGGCGCGCGCTGTCGATCTCCGCATCCAGGCCGGGCACGGGGCACGCGGAATACGAATAGTTGGCCGTGCCCAGACCCGCGGCCTCGTTTCGCGAATGGACCCAGTGGTCCAGCAGCTCCTGCGAGTCGCCGTAGCGGCACGAGAACCGGAGCAGGTAGAGCGCGGAGCCCCCGCTCTCGAGGAGCTCGAAGAACGCGCGATCGGGGAGCGGGTTGAGCTGCAGCGAGACGCCCATCCGCGACAGATCCTCGGAGAGCGGCACCGCGAGGTCGGCCATCATCTCGCGGTAGTCGAGGCGCACCGCGAACCCGTTGGGAAAGCCCGCCTCCACGAGGAGCGCGCGCGCTCCGGCCGCGTCCGGGGCCTCGGGGCGCAGCTCCGGGGCGTGCCCGAAGACCATGGGCGGCACGAGCTGGGTGGGGACGAAGCCCGCGCCCGCGCGCCGGCGGATGGTCTCGAGGTCGAGGGCGAGCGCCACCGCGCGGCGCACCCGCAGGTCGCGGAACGGGCTCGCCGCGTCGTCGTCGTGGAGGTCGAAGCCCAGATACGCGATCGAGAGAGACGGGATCACGTACTTCGTGTACGAGGCCGAGACCTCCCGGAACGCCGCGTTCGTGGGACGGAGATAGAAGAGGAGCGGCGTCCCCTCGGGCACCAGCCGCGCGAGATCCGCGTCGCCCATCGTGCGGGCCACGAAGCGGGCCCTCCGGAGGCGGGGCGCCCCGCGCCAGCAGCCCGCGAACGCGGCGAGGTCGACGCTGTCCCCGGGCGCGTGCCCCGTCACCGCGAAGGGGCCCGTCCCCGCCGACGCGGACTCGAGGGCGCCTTTGCCTCGCTCCCCGACAAAGCTCCGCGATACGACGTACACGTCACGCAGCTTTCCGAGGAGCGAGGCGTCCGGCTCGCGCGTCCGGAGCCGCACGCCGCCGGGAACGGCCTCGACCGACGCGAGGCTGGTCAGCGCGGCATGGCCTCCGGCGCGAGCCCTCTCGAAGCTCCAGACGACGTCGGCGACCGTCACGAAGCCCCCGCAATGAAAGCTCACTCCGCGGCGCAGACGGAAGTCCCACGTCCTCTCGTCCGGGTTGCTCCAGGACTCCGCGAGGGCCGGTACGACGCGCATCTCGTGGTCGAGCGCCACGAGGCTCTCGTACACGTTGCCGAGCACCTCCTGCGTCTGCGCGATGTGTCCGCCCGCGTGCGGATCGAGCGATTCCGGAGGGCAGTCCTGAAGGCAGACCAGCTCGTCGCTCGCGATCCCGGGGCCCTTCGGGAGCCGCCCGCAGGCAGACGAGAGGACAGCCAGCCCCAGGAGGGCCGAGAGGAATCGGAGCATTCGGGGTCCGAGGGTTACGGGTCCCGGGGCTGATCTGGATCACGTACAGTTGGGCTTCGCGCCCCCGAAGGAGGTCTCCTTGACAGCTCTCACGGAAGATCCGCTCGTCACCCGCGCCGAAGCGACGCGCTTCGAGGAGACCTCCCGCCACGCCGGTTGAGCGTACCCGTGAGATGATCCTCGCGCACCAGTTCGCTGAC
>CAZXSG010000481.1:0-4448 GCA_964643185.1 uncultured Holophagales bacterium | reverse complement strand
GAGGAGCGTTCCGGAGGAGCCGTAGGAGACGCGCACGATCAGCCCGGGCCGGGTCTCCTGGAAGCGAGCGATGAGCTCGTCCATGGCGAACTTCAGATCTGACGCGGCGGCGATGCCCAGAGACTTCGGTCTCACGCGTTCCGCCCCGACGGAGGGGAACGCGAAGAGCCCGGAAAGGGCCAGGAAATCGCGGCGGCGCATCGGGAAGACGATAGCGGCAGAATGCGATTCATGCAGAACGACGTCGTCGTCATCACCGGAGCGGCGGGCGCCCTCGGCACCGCCACGGCCCGCGCCTTCCTCGCGAAAGGGGCCCGGCTCGCGCTCGTGGACCGCGCGGAGAGCGTGCTGCGCGAAGCGTTCGCCGACGTGCCCGCGGAGTCTGTGCTGCTCCTGGGCGGTGTGGACGTGACGAGCGCTGCCGAGCTCGCGTCCATGGCCGCGGCCGTGGTCGATGAGTTCTCGCGCATCGACGTCCTCGTGAATATCGCCGGGGCCTACCGGCACGGCAGCGTGATGGAGATGGACGAGGCCTCGTGGGCGTTCCTCATGGATCTGAACGCGAAATCGGTTTACCTGGCCGCGCGGGCCGTCGTTCCGGAGCTGCGCAAGCAGGGCGGCGGACGCATCGTGAGCATCGGCTCCCCCGCGGCGCTCACGGCCTTCGCGGGCGGCGGCGTCTACGCGGCCTCGAAGGCGGCGGTGCTTCGTCTCACCGAGGCGCTCTCGGCCGAGCTGAAGGGCGAGGGGATTCGCGTGAACGCCGTGCTCCCCGGCACCATGGACACGCCGGCCAACCGGGCGGCCATGCCCGACGCCGATCCCACGCGGTGGGTGACGACGGCCGAGGTCGCGGACGTCGTGGTGTTCCTCGCGTCGGAGGGCGCGCGCGGCATCCACGGCGCGTCGATCCCGGTGCTGGGGCGCTCGTGATCCCCGCGACGTCCTCGACCCACTTTCGTACCTGCAACCTCTGCGAGGCGATCTGCGGGGTCGCGATCGAGGTCGCGGACGGGCGGATCACGGGGATCCGCGGCGACGTCGACGACCCGTTCAGCAAGGGCCACATCTGTCCCAAGGGCGTGGCGCTTCAGGACATCCACGAGGACCCCGACCGGCTCCGCAAGCCGATGAAGCGCACGGCGTCGGGCTGGGAGGAGACCTCGTGGGACGACGCGCTGGACACGGCCGCGCGCGGGCTCCACGAAACGCAGACGAAGTACGGCCGCGACGCGCTCGCGACGTACGTGGGAAACCCGTCCGTCCACAACCTGGGCTCCCTGATCTTCTTTCCGCTCCTCCTCCGCACGCTGCGCTCGAAGAACGGCTACTCGGCGACCTCGGTCGACCAGCTCCCGCAGATGGTCGCTGCTCTGAAGATGTTCGGGCACGGGCTCCTCGTGCCGATCCCCGACGTCGACCGCACGAGCTACTTCCTCGTCCTCGGCGCGAACCCGGTGGCCTCGAACGGCAGCCTCATGACGGCGCCCGGCATCGCGAACCGCATGGACGCGATCCGGGAGCGCGGCGGCAAGGTCGTCGTCGTGGATCCGAGGCGCACCGAGACGGCCCGTGCCGCGTCGGAGCACCACTTCATCCGACCGGGTTCCGACGCGCTCTTCCTTCTCTCGCTCCTTCACGAGCTCCTCACTCTCGGCCCGCGCCTCCGGCACCTGGCCGACCTCACCGACGGCCTTGCGACGCTCGCAGCCGTGGTTTCCGAGTACCCGGCTTCGCGCACCGAGGCGCACACCGGCATCGCGAAGGAAACCGTGGAGCGTCTCGCGCGGGAGCTCCATTCCGCGGAGTCGGCCGCCTGCTACGGCCGCGTGGGCATCTCGACGCAGCCGTTCGGCGGCCTCGCGTCCTGGCTCGTCAACGCCGTCAACATCGTCACGGGCAACCTCGACCGCGAGGGCGGCGTGATGTTCACGCTCCCGGCGTTCGATCCGCTGCACGGCCCGAAGGCCCTCCGGGTCTCACCCGGCGGGCTCGGCCGTTGGAAGAGCCGCGTGCGCGGCCTCCCCGAGTTCATGGGTGAGCTGCCCGTCGCCGCGCTCGCCGAGGAGATCCTCACGGAAGGGGAGGGGCGAATCGAAGGGCTCCTGACCGTGGCCGGAAACCCCGTGCTCTCGACGCCCAACGGCGGCCAGCTCGACCGCGCGCTCGCGCGGCTGCCGTTCATGGTGTCGATCGATCCGTCGCTCAACGAGACGACCCGCCACGCGCACGTGATCTTGCCGCCCACGACGCCGCTCGAGCGCGGCCACTACGACCTCGCGTTCCACGTGCTCGCCGTGCGGAACACGGCGAAGTACTCCGCTCCGCTTTTCCCGAAGCCCGACGGCGCGCTCCACGACTGGGAGATCCTCCTCGAGCTCCAGCACCGCGTGGAGGTGCTCCGGAACGGGCATACCGCGGCCGAGGAAACCCAATATCGGTTTCTGAAGCGGCGCGGACCCGAGGGGATCCTGGATCTCGGCCTGCGCTTCGGACCCTACGGCAAGGGGCTCTTCCCGTCTCGCCGGGGAATGAGCCTCCGCAAGCTGCGGAGCGCACCGCACGGAATCGACCTCGGTCCGCTCATGCCCGGACTTCCCGAGAGGCTCCTCACGAAGTCGAAACGCATCGACCTCGCCCCGGAGCTCTTCCTGGGGGACCTCGCCCGGCTTCGCGAGGCGTTTCCCGAGGGCGCGGCCCGGGGCGGCGGGCTCGTCCTCGTCGGGCGGCGCAACGTGCGCGACAACAACTCCTGGATGCACAACGTGCCGCGCCTCATGCGGGGCGCCTCGCGCTGCACGCTCTACCTCCATCCCGAGGACGCGAAGGCGCGCGGGCTCGCCGCGGGAGACACCGCCGAGGTGCGCTCGCGCGTCGGGGCCGTGCTCGTTCCGGTGACCGTGACCGAGGATGTGATGCCGGGCGTCGTGAGCCTGCCGCACGGCTACGGCCATTCCCGCGAGGGTGTGAGGGCGCGCCTCGCCACCCAACACGCGGGCGTCAGCCTCAACGACCTCACCGACGATCAAACCATCGATGCGCTCGTGGGGACCGCCGCGTTCAGCGGGGTGCCCGTCGAGGTGGCCAGGCCGTCCTGCCGGACGGGCCAGGCCGGGGCGTGATCGACGTCGCTGCCGTCGCGCGGGCGATCGAGCGGCTCCAGCCGTTGGTCGAGCCCGAGGTGCCCCGGATCCACAAGGCCGCGGTCGCGGCCGTGCTCCGGGACACACGAGGAGGAGCCGAGCTCCTCTTCATGAGGCGCGCGGAGCACCCGCGGGATCCCTGGTCGGGGCAGATGGGCTTTCCCGGCGGCCGCGTGGATCCCGAGGACGACAGCCCCCTCGCGGCGGCAGTCCGCGAGACGCGCGAGGAGGTTGGCCTGGACCTCGCGGCGTCGGCCCGGCTGTTGGGGCCTCTCTCGGAGGTGCGCACGCATCTCCCGCTCGGGATGAAGCCCCATAGCGTCGCGCCGTTCGCGTTCGTGGTCTCCGGCGACCCGGCCTTCGTCCTCAACCACGAGGTGCAGGAGACCGTCTGGGTGCCGCTCGAGTTCCTCGCGGACGGAGACAACCGGCGGGCGTTCACCTGGGTGCGAAAGGGCGTCCCGCTTCCGATGCCGAGCTATCACTGGGGGAACCGCGTGATCTGGGGCCTCACGCTCCGCGTCGTGGACGAGATGGTGACCGCGCTTTCGGTGGAGTACCGTTCTCGGCCATGAAAGCCTACGAGCTGCAGCCGCGGGAAGGCCTCGACTCCCTCACCCTCGTGAACCGCGAGCCGGAGGCGCTGGGGCCTCGCGACGTGAGGGTCCGTGTGAAGGCCGTGTCTCTCAACTACCGCGACGTCGTCATGGCGCGCGGCGCGAAGAACCGCAAGGCCCCTGTGGCGCCGCTTTCCGACGGCGCGGGGGAGGTTCTCGAGGTGGGCGCCGAGGTCACGCTCGTAAGGCCCGGTCAACGCGTCGCCGCCGCGTTCTTCCCCACGTGGCTCGACGGCGAGCTCGCGCAGACCCATCACGACAACGCGCTCGGTGGCTCCCGTGACGGCATGCTCCGCGAGGAGGTCGTGCTGCCCGAGACGGCCTGGGTCTCCCTTCCGGGCCACCTCTCGTACGAGGAGGCCGCGACGCTCCCGTGCGCCGGAGTCACGGCGTTCCATGCCCTGTTTCACGCGGCTCATTTGAAGCCAGGAGATACCGTCCTCGTGCAGGGCACGGGCGGCGTCTCGCTCTTCGCGCTCCAGCTCGCGCGCGCGGCGGGAGCGCGGGTGGTGCTCACGTCGTCGAGCGAGGCCAAGCGCGAGCGCGCCCTCTCGCTCGGCGCGGCCCAGGTGCTCGACTACAAGGAGAACCCCAAGTGGGGCGAGGCCGTGCGCGCGTTCACCGGGGGCCGCGGCGTCGACATCGCGGTGGAGGTCGGCGGGCCCGGCACGTTCGACCAGTCCGTCGC
>CAZXSG010000480.1:0-4450 GCA_964643185.1 uncultured Holophagales bacterium | reverse complement strand
TCGCGCCGATACGCGACAGGTCGTAGAAGCGGTTGCCCTTGGTGTAGTCGGCCTCGCCCACCAGCACCGGCTGGACGAAGGAAGGAACCAGGGCCGGGTCCATCTGGCAATCGCCGTCGAGCTTGACGATCACGTCGGCTCCTCCGGCGATCGCTGCGGCATATCCGGCGAGCACCGCGCCGCCCACGCCCTGATTCACGGCGTTGCGCACGATGCGCACGCGGGGGTCGCGGCACTCGCGGGCCACCAGCTCGTGGGTGTTCTCCGGGCACGCGTCGTCGACCACGTAGATCGCACCCACTTCGGGACCGATCGCGGCGATCACGTCCAGCACGTGGCGACCCACCCGGTAGCAGGGAATCACCACGGCAACAGCCGCGGAGGGCTGAACAGGCTCACCATTGGGAACGCGGCTCATGGACGGAGGCAATATAAGCGGAACCCTCGCGTCCGCACCCCGCCGGAGGCGTTCCCGGGCCCGGAGGGCTAATCCCGGTGGGGGGCCTGTGGGCATCGAGAAACCCCCAGGATCAATTCAGCGCCTGAGCGCCAACGCTATGGACCGGATGAAGCCACCGCGTGCACCGCGGCCGGGGACGGCGACCTCGAGGCCCATCCACGCCGCGAGGGCGCGCAGCTCCGCTGCGAGCGCCTCGGCGATGGCCGAATCTGCCGGCAGTCCCGGCCCCACCTCGCGATGCGCCGCCAGGATGCGCAGCCTTCCGGCCCCCCGGTCGGCCTTCAGATCCACGCGGGCGACGAGGTTCTCCCCCAGGAGAAACGGCAGGACGTACGTTCCCCACTTGCGCTTCTCGTCGGGGATGAAGATCTCGAAGCGGTAGTCGAACGCGAAGAGGCGCCGGGTGCGCGGCCGGAACCAGACGACGGGGTCGAACGGAGAGAGGAGCGCCCGCGCGTCGATGCGGCGCGGAACCCGCGCCTCCACATGCAGGTACGCCGTTTCGCGAAAACCCTCCACCTCGACCTCGCAAAGGCGCTTCGCCGCAACGAGCTCGGCGATGCGCGGCCGGGCCGCCTCGCGGCTCATCCGGAAGTAGTCGGCAAGATCGGCGGCCGTGCCGACCCCGTGGGCCCGTCCCGCCTGATCGAGGAGCGCCCGTTCGGCCTCATGCCGGGAAACGGAAAGCTCGCGGAGATGTACGGGGACGACCCGCGACGGAAGATCGTAGGACCTCACGAGACCCTTCCGGCGTTCGACGACCGCGAGGTTCCCTCGCCCGAAGTGCGTCTCGAGCGCGGCGCGGGACGCCGTGCCGACCCACGAGTTCTCGAGCCGGCGTTCGGCTCCCTCCGGCACGTGAAGCTCGTCGGCCGTGAGCGCACCGCGACTCTCGACCGCCTCGAGGACCTCGTCCAGGTAGCCCGGGTGCTTTTCGAGGAAGGCAGCGAAGTGGCGTGGCCGCACGCGGAACTCCTCACGCCTGTGGGCGAGGAGCGGCCACGTGGTCATGGGGACGAAGCAGGCCTCGTGGGCCCATTGCTCGGTGATCTCTCCCCGCGCGACGAGAGCGTCGAGAAGAGCGATGTCGAAGGCGCCGAGGCGCGAGAAGAGCACCTGGTGGTGAGCGCGAGCGACGACATTCACCGAGTCGAACTGCAGAAGGCCCAGCTTCGCGAAGACCTTCCGGACGTCCGAGAGTCCCACGGCGCGCGACGGGCGCGCACGGTCGAAGCCCTGGGCAGAGAGCGCGACCCGGCGGGCCTCGGACAGGGAAAGAGACAGCGGGCGGCTCGTTCGGGGACTCAGGGTGTCCCCCGCCCCCGCCGGACTACCTTTCGACGACGGCGATCAGCGGGGTGTTGAGCGCGGCCTGAGCCTCGAGCTTCGCGATGAGCGCGGCCCGCCGCGCGGCATCGAGGTTCTCGGAGCCCGCCCGGAGGATGTCCGGGTTGCCGTCGATCGAGCGCCGGAACAGGAAATCCTGAACGGCCTTCGCGTCGACCTTCGTCGTGTCGCGGAGCAGCGAAGCGACGCCGCCCACGAGCACGGGATGATCCTCGCGGAGGAGCAGCTCGCACAGATCCAGCACGGCCTGCGCCTCGCGCTGCCCGTCGGTGACGAGGCCCGAGGCCGCGAGGACGGCGAGACGCCGGCGCCCCACGCTCTTGGGCTTGGCCCAGCGGCGCACGAGCGTCATCTTGGAGCGATCGAGAGCCAGCACGGCCGCGGCGACCTTCGTTCCGAGCGCCTCGGCGATCTCGAGGTCGTCGGCCATCCCGACCCACTTGTCGACATGCTGCATCAGGGAGGACTCGTACTCGCGGCGGAAACGCTCGAGGAGCTCCAGGGACACGAGAATTTCCTCGCGCACTTTTCGCGCCATGGAAGCATCCACGAGCTGGACGGTGATGGCATAGTCCAGAGTGGCCTTGTGCTTCGCGAGGATGTCCTTGGCGACGGTGCGCAACGTGGCCGTTTTCACGCCGAGGGACTTGATGGGTCCCTTCGTCGCGGCAGCCGCGCGGGCCTTGTCGTCCAACCGCGCGTCGAGTGCTGCACGGATGTCCTTGAGCACTGTGATGACGTGGGGGGAAGAGGTCTTGGCCATAGCGAGCCCTAAATTTTAACAGGTTCCGGGCCAAGACGTTTTCCCCGCCTCTCGAAAGGTACCGGCAGGCCTCATCGGAAGGTCCCGGGGCTGAACTCGTAAGTCTTTTGTGGAAAGGCACTTACGCTATCAAACAGGGCCGCCTGACGGAAGCGGTTCCCGAGCGCGCGGCCACACCAGGTCACGAAGCCGGCGGCCCTCGAAACCACGACACCGAGCTTCTTGAGCGCCGAGAGATCGATTCCGGAAACCCTCGCACGGAGCGCGAGAAACCGCTCGACCGAGACGGGTCCGAAGCCCGGAACGCGCCTCAGCTCTTCGCGGGAAGCCGTCTTGAGCTCCACGGGAAACAGCTCCGGATGGATGAGGGCCCATTGCAGCTTCGGGTCGGTGTCGAGCGGCAAGGAGCCGTCTGCTCCGAAGGGCAGCTCCTCGGTCTTGAAACCGTAGTCGCGCACGAGATGATCGGCCTGGTAGAGCCGGTGCTCCCGAATCGCCGGAGTCTCGGGCCTTCCCGACATCGGTGTTTCGCGAATCGGGCGGAACGCCGAGAACTGCGGATGGTGGATCAGCTTTTCCTTGATGAGCCGGTCCGTGAAGGTGAGGAGATCCCGGTCGGTCTCTTTGCCGAGACCGACGACGAACTGCGTTGTCGCCCCGGCGCGGAGCACGGACCTTACCGGTGCCGAACCCGGGGAGCGATCGCGCGAGCGGGACAGCGTCTGGCTCGGACGGGCCGGGCTCGGCTTGCGGGCGCGTCCGGGCACCGCGCCGTCCGAAGCCGAGCGGCCGGGCCGGGACCCGGCCCCGTTCTCGGCGTCTTCGACGGCCTTCTTCACCGTTCTCAGCGCCGCGAGCCCGGCCTCCAGGGTTTTCTCCGGTGCGTGGGTCGCGAGCGTGTCCGAGCAGGCCGATTCGAGGTTGTACGACACGCGGTCCACGAGGCGAACGAGACGTTCCACCTGGCCCGGCTCCGCGCCTGCGAGCGCCTTCACGTGCAGGTAGCCCCGATAGCCCATTTTCACTCTCAGGATCTCGACGAGCTCGAGGATGCGGTCCATGGCCCAGACAGGGCTCCGGGGGATGCCGCTCGTCACGAAGAGCCCGTCGCACCAGCCCTTTCGAAACGCGGTCATGAAGAGGCGCGCGAGCTTCTCGGGCTCCAGCGCATGTCGCGGCAACGATCTCTGAGCGCGCATGGGGCAGTAGTCGCAGGAGTACTGGCAGGCGTTCGTCAGCAGGATGCGGAAGATCCGGCGATTCCCCGCTCCCGGCACGATGAGCTGCCGGATGTTGATGGGGTCGAGCGCGGAACGATCCCGCTGGCCATCGACGTATTCGCGCAGGTGTCTCGGGAGATGGCCGCTTGCGCCCCCTCCGGCGGCGTCCGAATCCCCGGCCGCCTGAGCCATGAGCGACTTCACCTGCGATTCGATGTCCATTTCGGTTCTGACGGCAACCATGCTCGCCTCCTTACCGGTAGGCGTAACTTAAGCGCAAGTCTTTCGAAAGTCAAGGCCATCCGCATTCCGAGGGGTCGCCGTAACATCTCCCGACCGAGGGAAGCATGGACAAGCGAATCATCGACCTCTACGACGAGTACACCCACGCGCCGCTCGATCGGCGGGTCTTCCTGTCCAGGCTTTCCGTTCTCGCTGGGGGCGCGGCCGCCGCAACGGCGCTCCTTCCGCTTCTCGAGTCCCGTCGCGTCGAGGCCTCGCTCGTGGCCCCCGACGACGCGCGCATCACGGCCGAACGGGTGACGTTCGCCGGGTCGGGGGGCGAGATGAAGGGCCTTCTCGTCGCACCGAAGCCCGGTCCCGGCCCGTCACCGAAACCGCTCGGAGCGGTGATCGTCATCCACGAGAACCGCGGACTCA
>CAZXSG010000479.1:0-4451 GCA_964643185.1 uncultured Holophagales bacterium | reverse complement strand
GCCGTGCGGGCGCCCTGGAAGTTCGTCGTGGAGGTCATGAGCGCCGTGAGAGCGCGGTACCAGATCTGCTGCGCGGACGCGATTCCGATACCGGTGACGGCGACGGTGGTCTTGCCGCGCGGGTGCGTGCCGCCCTGCGAGAGGAGATAGAACTGAAGGTTCGCGATGCCGCTGTTGCCGTGAACGCCGCACGCGTCGTTGGAGTTCGAGGGCGTGCAGGTGCCGGGGTAGAGGCGCTCGGGGTAGTAGTCCTTCGAGTAGCCGTCCGAGGTGGGGGTCTGGAAGTAGCGGAGCGCGTCGCCGGCCGTGCCGGGCGTGTAGACCTCGGCGCCGATCTTCCAGTCGCCGATGCCCGCGTAGAAGGCGGTGGACTCACCGAGGATGTCCGAGGCCGCCTCATTGAGAGCGCCGGACTCCTTCTCGTAGTTGAGGTTCGAGGTGCGCGAGGTGACCGCGTGCGTCAGCTCGTGCGCGGTGACGTCGAGGCTGCCGGCCAGATTGGTGAACGTCGTGCCGTCGCCGTCGCCGTAGGCCATCTGGTTGAGATCGTCGAACCAGGCCGCGTTGTTCTTGTCGCAGCTCGTGCCCGTGGAGAAGGCGGCGTGGACCGTGGAGACGAGCGTCGCGCCCGCGTTGTCGTAGGAGTCGCGGTTGAACGTGGCCTTGTAGTAGTCCCAGGTCGTGCCGGTTCCGTTGTAGGCGGCCGTCGCGCCGGTGTCGGACGAGGTGCCGCCCTCGCTGAGGACGAGCGTGCCCGGGAGGTTGCTGCCCGTCGTGATGCAGCCCTGGTTCAGCGTGTGGATGCGGCGCGACTTGGCGTAGAAGACGCGCGGGCTCTTGCCGAGCGTGGCGCCGGTGTGCGCGTCGACGTAGACGTCGTCGATCTGCGGACCGGTCTCGCTCTGGTAGTGGATCTTGACCTTGATGGCGAGCGCCGGAGCGGCGTCGACGTTGCCGGCGTAGATCACGACGCTGCCGGCGTCCATCACTTCGTAGTTCGTCCCGCCTTCGGCGAGCACGCGATCGATCACGAAGGAGGCGGCCTTGGCGGCCGAAAGCGTCGCCGTGGTGGCGGTGTCGAGGTCCGCGACGAAGCGGCCGTTGATGCCCGTGACGACGTCACCGGTCATGTGGACGATGAGCTCACCACCAACGACCTCGAGGCCTTTGTGCTTCTGCGTCATGCGCACGTGCGTCTGGCCGAGCTGGTCGCTCTCCTTCACACGGAACGCGAAGGAGTCATTCGTACCGCGGCGGAACGCGGCGCCGTGGATCGCGAGAGCGGTCTCGGCGGCCTGGACCGGGTCGACCTCGACGCGTGAGGAAAGGTGTCCCATGACGTAGGAGGGCACGCCCTTCTCATCGAGGTCGACGTTCACGTCGATACCGTAGGAAGCGAGGGCCCTCTGCTGCGCGACCCGGGCCGCAGCTTCGCGGCTGGGAGGAAGAGCGAGCGCGGAGCCGCCGATAAGGGTGACAAGGGTCGCCATGGTCAGAAGCTGACGTTTCATCGCTGATTCAATCCTCGTTGCTCACTTTGCGATCTCCGTGCCACGCGTGATCAGGATCACCCATCGATGGCTAAATGACTGTGCAGACGGGGTTTATTTGATACGCCGCCGCGCCCGACCCGATTCCGGACCCGCGTTCGAAACTGACCCCATACAGACCGCGGAGTGGGTCAATGGGTCACACACAGATCCACGCGGCTCTGTGCCCGGTCCCGGCCGTGTTTGGTGTTAATCTAAAGAGCGATGGAGACTGGTGCGGTTTCGGGATCCAAAGAAGAGCTTTTGAGCTCTTCCCGGACGCTTCTCGAAGAGCGGCTCCGGCGGTCCGGCCTCCGAATCACCCAGCAACGCCTCGCGATTCTCGAATTCCTGTCGGGCACGACGTCCCACCCGACCGCCGACGAGGTCGGCCGGGCGGTGAACCTCGACGCGACGCTCGCATCGCGCGCCTCCGTCTACAACGTGCTGCGCTCGCTGCGCGATGCCGGCCTCGTCGAGGAGCTCGTCCTCGACGACGCGCTCGCCCGGTTCGACGCGAACGTGAACCGGCACCACCACTTCATCTGCCGCGCGTGCAAGCGGGTGGAAGACGTGGACTGGGCCGAGCTTCCGCTCCGGCGCCGCACGAAGCTGTCCGACGGCAAGAGCGTCGAGGACCTGTCGGTCGTCCTCCGCGGCGTCTGCACGGCCTGCCAGAAGAGCTGAGGAGCCCCCAAGAAAAAAGGAACCCGATATCGGGTTCCTTTTTTCTCCGGCGCCGGGTTCTTCTACCTTGAATCCATCGGAACGTAGTCGCGGCGCGTCGCCCCGGTGTAGATCTGCCTCGGACGGGCGATCTTCTGGTCCGCGTCGCCGAGGAGCTCCTTCCACTGCGCGAGCCAGCCCGCGGTGCGCGGAATGGCGAAGAGCACGGTGAAGAAGTCGGTCGGGAAGCCCAGCGCCTCGTAGATGAGGCCCGAGTAGAAGTCCACGTTCGGGTAGAGCTTCCGCTTGATGAAGTAGTCGTCCTCGAGAGCGATGCGCTCGAGCTCGACCGCGATGTCGAGGAGCGGATTCCGCCCCGTGACCTCGAAGACCTGCTCGGCGAGCTTCTTTATGACGGTCGCGCGGGGGTCGTAGTTCTTGTAGACGCGGTGCCCGAAGCCCATGAGCCGCTTCTCGCCCTTGCCTTCCTTCACTTCCTTCACGAAGGCCGGAACGTTCCCGAGGCTGCCGATCTCACGGAGCATGCGGAGAACCGCCTCGTTGGCGCCGCCGTGAAGCGGGCCGTAGAGCGCGGCCGTGGCCCCTGCGACGGCGGAGTACGGATCCGTGTGCGCCGAGCCGACGCCCCGCATCGCGTTCGTCGAGCAGTTCTGCTCGTGGTCGGCGTGGAGGATGAAGAGAACGTCGAGCGCCTTCTCGAGGACGGGATCGACCTTGTACTGGGGCTCGGCCATCTTCTTCATCATCGAGAGGAAGTTGCCGGTGTACGAGAGCTCGTTGTCGGGGAAGACGTACGGGAAGCCCATCGAGTGCCGGTAGGCCATCGCGCCGAGCGTGGGCATCTTGGCGATGAGCCGCATGATGTGCCGCTCGCGCTTCGGGACGTCGAAGATCTCCTTCGACTCGGGATAGAACGTCGCGAGGGCGCCGACGCTCGAGATGAGGATGCCCATCGGGTGCGCGTCGTGCCGGAAGCCGTCCATGAGCTTCTTGAGGTTCTCGTGCACGTACGTGTGGTGCGTGACGCGATACGTGAACTCGGCGAGCTCGCTCTTCGTGGGCAGCTCTCCGTGGAGGAGGAGCCAGGCGACCTCGAGGAAGCTGCTCTTCTCGGCGAGCTGCTCGATGGGGTATCCGCGATATTCCAGGATGCCCTTGTCGCCGTCGATGAACGTGATCGCCGACTTGCACGAAGCCGTGTTCGTGAACGCCGGGTCGTAGGTCATGAGACCGAAGTCCTCGGCGTCCACCTTGATCTGGCGGAGGTCGAGGGCCTTGATCGTTCCATTCGGATCGACGGCGACCTCGTAGGTCTTGCCCGTCCTGTTGTCGGTGATGGTCAGCGTGCTCTTCCCGCTCATGTGCCCCTTCCGTGCTCCCCTCTTCCGGTCGCCCGATTCTAGTGCGCCTTTCGCGTTTCGGGACGCCAACCCGGCATGCGGGAAGCGGCTCCGCGCTTGCTTAGAATCTGCGGCCCCGGCCCGGCGGAGGCCGCCCGTGTCCCGGGCGCGGCCGCCGGGGAGAGCGAAAGAAGAGTATGGACCTCAAGAAGCACGCCCTGGAAGCCGCGACGCTCGTCGTTCTGGCCGCCCTGTGCGCCGGGGTGTCGAACACGCTGGCCGATCGCGAACGCAAGCTGAAGCTCGTGGGCGACTACAAGTCGAACCAAGGGGCCCCTCCCGCGCGCCCTGCCCCTCCGCCGGAGGCCGCGGAACCCGCAGCCACTCCTGCCTTTACAGGCGCAGCCCAGCCGGTCAGCGCCGCGCCAGCCGAGGCGGCTACGCCGGTGCCGCAGACCGTCGCGCCGGTCCCGGCGACGCCGGACACGACCACGACCGCGCCGAAGCCGGCCGCGAGCCAGGCCCCAAAGCCCGCCTCCAAGGAAGAGCTCCTGGCGCGCTTTCCCGTCCATCCCGACAAGCCGTACGTCGAGGTCAGCGGGAAAGACACCGCGTGGCTGTACGCCCAGGGCGTGCTCTTCCTGGACGCGCGGCGCACGAAAATCTACGAGGAAGGGCACATTGCCGGAGCGCAGCCGATGTCCGTTTGGGAATCGGACGTGGACCAGAAGACCGTCGCCCTCCTGAACGAAGGCCGCGACCAGGAGCTCCCCATCGTCATCTACTGCTCGGGCGGCGACTGCGAGGACTCGCACATGCTCTCGGAGAAGCTCTTCGGCGCCGGGTTCAACAACCTCCTCGTGTACCGGGACGGCTGCCGAAGGACGTGCTGGAC
>CAZXSG010000478.1:0-4452 GCA_964643185.1 uncultured Holophagales bacterium | reverse complement strand
CGGGTGATCGTTCCCGAGCGTGAGTCCCCCCGGTTCGTGCGGCCGGAGGCTCCGCCCGTCGACGTAAGGCGCGCGACATCCCCGCTCCTGACCTCCTCGCCCACGCCGGTGGCCACGCAGGCGCCCGTGCTGTTGCCCGTCCCGGCTCCCTCGCCCTACGCCGCGGCGTGGACGGGCGTGTACGAGCGCATCGCCCGGCCGGTCCCGCTCGACGAGGCCCTGCAGGAGCTCATCTCCTGGATCTCCTCGTCGTCGCCCCTGCATTCGATCGCCATCGTCTCGCTACGCGAGCCCACGGCCGGGGATGCCGTCGCCGCCGTGTGGAAGGGAACGCTGCCGCGCCTGTCGACGAAGACCCTCGACGAACTGCACGATCGCCACGAGCCGCTCGACGCGAACGAAGGCGGGCTGAGGCTTCGTCTCTATCCGATCGTGATCGGCGAGAGGGAAGCCGTGAGAGCGCTCGCGCTCCCCATCGACGCCGTGGCGGACCCCTTTGCCCACGAGTTCGCGACGCTGCTCGCGGCGACGTTCGGCTTCGCCTCGGCCGTCCGTGCCGACGCCGCGACCCCAACGGTCGCGCCGGCGGCGGGAACGGTCTTCGCTGGCCGCACCGAGCCGCTCACCATCCTGGCCGGATCGACGCTCGCCGTCGAGAGGCTCAGGCTTTCGCTTCCCCGCATGGCCGCGACGCGGGCGCCTGTCCTCGTGATTGGTGAGGCGGGCACCGGCAAGACGCTCGTGGCCGAGCTCCTCCACGCGCTTTCGGCACGGCGCCACCGCCCGCTGGTGCGCATCGACGCCACCGGCGCCACGGCGGCGGGCCTCGAAGAGGAGCTCCTCGGCGTCGGGGGCCGGCGCCGCACGGGTCGGCTGTTCGAGGGCGACGGGGGAACGCTCCTCGTGGAAGAGGTCGGCGAGCTGCCGCCCGCGACGCAGGCGCTTCTCGTGAGGCTTCTCGAGGTCCGTTCGGTGACTCTCAACGGCCGCAACATCCCGGTCGACGTGCGCATCGTGGCGACGTCGTCGCGGTCGCTCACGCGTCCGGTGGAAGAGGGCGCGTTCCGGGACGACCTCTATTACCGGCTCGCGGCCCTTTCTGTTCATCTGCCGCTTCTCCGCGACCGGCGCGAGGACGTGCCGGCCCTGATCGACGCTTTCGCGGCCCGCCACGGAGGGCCGCCCGCGAAGCGATTCGACCTCGAGTCGATGAACGCGCTCCTCCAGCATCCGTTTCCGGGAAACCTTCGCGAGCTCGAGAACGAGGTCCGGCGGCTCGCGCAGGTGGTGGCCACGGGCAAGGTCAAGCTCGCGGACCTCGACCCGCGCTTCTCGGGCGAGCCGATGGAGCTCGCGATCAGCGAGAGCGACGACCTGAAAGAGATCGTCTCGAAGGTCGAGCGGCAGGTCATCGAACGGGTGATGCGGAAGGTCGCGGGGAACCAGTCGAAGGGTGCGCGGCTGCTGAACATCTCTCGCGGCTCCCTCATCGCGAAGATGAAGGAGTTCGACGTGAAGGACTTCCGCTACCTGAAGCGGCAAGACTGAAGTTACCGGGAAACCCAGTTATGGGTTTCCCTCACCCATCCGCTCCGCTCGCTGCGCTCTTCAACCCTCCGGCTCCGGCTCTTCGAGGCCGCCAGCGGGCCCTTATCGCCCGTCCCGTCTATTTCTCCCAGCTCAGATCGGCGAAGCGGATGGGCGGCGGCAGCAGGAACGTGCGCACGCCGCGCAGGTTCGGCGCGGCCAGCACGAAGCCCCGGTTGTGGAACAGGAACACGGCCGGGGCGTCGGTCTGGATCAGGCGGTCGAGCTCTCGGTACACGAGCTCCCGCTCGCGCGCATCGGTCTCCGACGCGCCCTTCTCGATGAGCCGGTCCACGACCGGATTTCGATACCCCATCCACGCGACGTCGTCGGTCTTCGAATAGACCAGCGAGCTGAAGAACGAATCCGGGTCGGGGAAGTCGGCGAACCAGCGCGTGAGCTGGAGATGCGGGTGCTCGCCCCGGCGGTGCCGCGCCGTGATCTCCTCGCCCGTGAGGACCTCGACCTTCACCGCGATGCCCGCCTCCGCGAAGTGGGCGACCAGCGCCGACGCCGGGTTCCTCGGATCCTGAGCGTCCTTCGGGGTCTGCCAGAGCGTGAGCGTGATGCCATTCGGGAAGCCCGCCTCGCCGAGGAGCGCCTTGGCCCTCGAGACGTCGTGCCGGTACGGCCGGAGCTTGGCGTCGTGGCCCAGAAGGTGAGGCGGCAGGAGCGAGGCCGCGGGCACCGCGAGACCCGCGAAGAGCTGCTCGTTGAGCCGCGTGCGGTCCACGGCGTGGTTCAGCGCCCGCCTCACCCGCACGTCGGTGAGCGGGGCCTTGTCGCAGCGGAGCGCGAGGAAGCCGGTGTGGAGCTGAACCGAGGAGTCGATGTAAGGCCGGTACGCGGGATCCGCCATGAGCCCCGCGGCCTGGTCGTACGGCACGTCCCACACGACGTCGAGCTGGCCGTCGAGGAAGCGCTGGAGCACTCCGGCCTCGCTGTCCTCGGCGATGTCGAGGTCCACGCCGTCGAGCGCGATCGACGCGCGGTCCCAGTGGCCGGGGAAGCGGTCGAAGATGGCCTTCTTCCCGAAGCGGATCTCGCGGAGCGCGAACGGGCCCGTGCCCTGCGGCGCGAGTCGCGCGAACTTGCGGTTCATCATCGATGGCGCCACGACGGTCACGTCGGGCAGAGTGAGAAGGCTCAGGAAGAACGGCACGGGAGACGTCAGGCGGAAACGCACGGTGGCCGGGTCGGGCACCTCGATGCCCACGACCTCCGAGGCGTTGCCCTCGCGGAACGCGGGCGCTCCGAGAATGGCGTCGAACATCGTCGCGAGCGGCGCGGCCAGCGCGGGAGAGAGGAACCTCTCGAACGAGGCCTTCACGTCGTGGGCGGTGAGGCCGCCCCCTTCGTGGAAGAGCACGCCGCGGCGCAGCTTGAACGTGAAGAGCGTGCCCGAGGGATCGATCTCCCAGCGCTCGGCGAGCTCGGGCACGATGCGCGTCCCCTCGGCGAAGCGCACGAGGCCTTCGCCCCAGGTCTTCGCGAGGATCGCGTGCGGCACCGTGGTGGCGAACGCGGGGTCGTAGTCCTCGAAATTGAGGTAGCGGAGGGCCGCTCTCACGCGGCCGCCGGGGACCCGCGCGGGGAGCCGGAAGTAGGCCGTCCGCTCCTCGAGCATGACCGATTCCTGCGCGAGCCCCTGCGCCGTCTGGCTCATCGCCGTGGCCGCGTAGGCCGTCTCGCCCGTGGCCTTGCGGATTCCGTCCATCGCCCGGACCACGGACGACGACCCCTCGGCGAGCGTGGCCGTGGCCTCGGCGATCTGCTCCACGGTGGCGGTCACCTGGCCCATGGAGGAGAGCAGCGCCTGGCTGCCCTGCGCCTGTTCGGTCATGGCTCGCGAGAGCTGCTCCGTGGACTCCCGCACGCGCACGGCCCGGGTCTCGACGCCCCTCGCGGCCTCGAGCTGCCGCCGCGTGGCGCGCGAGATGCGTTCGACCTCTTCGGAGACGCGTGACGACGCCTCGGAGACGTGCGCGATCTCGAGCGTCTGCCGCGCGGTGGCCGAGGCGATCTCCTCGCTGGCCTTCCGCGCGTCGCCCGAGAGGCGGAGGATGTCGTCCAGCGTGCCGTCGGCCGTGCGCGCGAGCTCGACGCCCTCTTCCGTGCGGCGGCGCACCTCGGCGAGCAGCCGGCGCACGTCGTCGACGCCGCCGCGCACGGCCACGATGAGCCCGCGCACCTCCTCGGACGAGGCCGACGTGCGGTCGGAAAGGTCCCGGATGTCGCCGGCCACGACGGCGAAGGAGCGACCCGCCTCGCCCGATTGCGCCGCGATGATGGAGGCGTTCAGCGCGAGGAGGTTCGTCTCGCCGGCGACCTCTTCGATCGCGTAGAGGATCTCGCCGATGCGCGCGGAGCGCTCGCCGAGGCTGTGAGCGGCCTCGCTCGCGCTCGCGACCGCGTCGCGAATCGCCGTCATGCCGGCGGCCGTGCCCGAGACCGCCCGCTTTCCCAGCCCCCCTGCGCCCCAGGCCCGCCCGGAAACCCGCGCGGCCCCGCGCCTCCGGCTCTTTGCGCAGGAAGTGCGGGGCGAGCCACTCCTTGCCCAGGACGGTCACCTCGTGGTCGCGTGCGCCGAACCCGCGCATCATCACGCCCTGCAGTCCGCGTGCCATCGATCCCCTTCCGCGACGTACTCCTCGACCGGAGCGCCGAGCCGGCCTACTAAGGCTAGCCTTACTCGGCTATCGGGTGGGCCGTCGGCCCCGGGGCCGGGTGTTGACATCCGTTACGTCATGTCCTATCCATGAGACATGACAGCTGAGTTGTCTCATGGCGCTGCGGCGCGGTTCCAGCTCGCGACCGCGGCGACGTGGCCCGCACCGGCATCGCCACCCCGGGGCCAATGGACAT
>CAZXSG010000477.1:0-4462 GCA_964643185.1 uncultured Holophagales bacterium | reverse complement strand
CCTGGATCAGCACCCGCCGGCCTCCGACGCTGAGCGTGATCTCGCGCTCGAAGACCAGCGTGGGCCGCACGACCTCGAGGGTCGAAAGCTCCTCGAGCTCCAACGTCCGCTGCCTCACGGCCGTCTCGAGCCTCCGCCGGGCGTCCGCGGACAGTGGCTGCCCGCCCTCGTCCTTTCCGGCGCGGAGCCGCTCGTCGAGCTTCGCGAGATCTGCCCGCCGCGACGACGACGCCGCCGTCGACATACGGGCCCACCAGGTGGAGTTGAGGTCGATGTACCCGCGCGTCTCCCGCTCGCTCACGATGACGAGCCCGGGGAACGCGTCGCGGTAAGCGACGGTTCCGTTGTTGTGGTCGAAGTGCCAGTGAGTGAAGACGAGGTACTTCACCGGCTTCGGCGTCACCGAGCGGATGAGCGCGATGTCGGCACGGGCCCGCGACGGCAGATAGCACGAGTCGATCACGAGGACGCTCTCGCTTCCAACCACGACACCCGTGTTCCCGTGCGGCCAGAAATCCGTGGCGTCCTCGTGGAGGATCGCGTAGACGCCCTCCGCGATGCGCTCCATCGTTGCGCCCGCGTCGCGCGCCACCACGTTCGCGTCCGCCAGAGCCGGGGCCGGCCAGGCCGCCACCGCCAGAAACCCGAGAGCCCACCCGAGTCCACGAAGCTGCATGCCGCCCTCCTACCGGGAGGCTAGAGGCGTGCGGCGCCTCGGTGAAGGGACGGACCGGAGCCGGCTGGTACTTTTCGATGATCGCAAATTCCGGCGTCGCACCGCGACATCGGAGTGCCCTGCGTCACGCCCGGCGCATTCCCATGCGCTGCCGGGTGCGCCGGGTCGCACCTACCTTGGGTCCATGAAGCACAGCACCGATCGCCCGCGGGGCGTCTTCCCGTCGATCATCGCGCTCCTCGCCACGCTCCTCACGGGCTCCGCCCGCGCCGGGGTCGTGGGCGACGGCACGCCCGGCTCGTGCACCCAGAACGCGCTCGCCACCGAGATCTACAAGGGAGGCATCGTGACGTTCCGCTGCGGCGGCGCCGTCACGATCCCTGTCAAAGGCCTCGGCATCCTGGCGAACCCGAACCCTCTCACCGTCGTCGTCGACGGCGAGGGCCTCGTGACGCTGGACGGTACGGGCAGCACCAGCGGCATCGTGTCGGTCCATGGCAACAAGACCACCCTGCCCGATGTGTCGTTCCGGAACATCACGTTCACGAAGGGCGCGCACACCACCGGCATCATCTCGGGTGGAGCCATCAACAACGGCGGCAAGCTCACCCTCGAGAACGTCACGTTCGCGTCGAATACGTCGTTCTTCGGCGGGGCCGTCGCTCAGCAGGCGTGTTCCGCCTGTCTCGAGCCCTCGACCATCGCGCGACGCTGCACGTTCACGGGCAACCGCGGGGACTCCTCGGGCGGCGCCATCGTGGTGGGCGGCGGGCTGCTGTCCATCACAGACAGCACGTTCCGTGGGAACACCGGGCGCTACAACGGGGGGATCTATCTGTATCTGAACGGGGGCATGGCGCGCACGGTCGCCGCGATCGACCGCTCGACGTTCGAGGCGAACAGCGACGAGGCGGGCGGCGGCGTGATCGAGATCTCGTCGCTCGGCGCCGGCGGCTCGGCCACGGTCACGAACTCGACCTTCGTGGGCAACTCCACGACGGGCATGATGGCCGGCTCCGCGTCGGTGCTGCACGGCGGGGGGCCGACGACGACGCTCTCGAGCCTCACGATCTCGGGAAACACGGGCGGAGCGGGCACCGCCGCCGTTTCGATCGCGAACAGCACCGTGATGTCCCGTTCGATCGTGAGCGGGAACACGCCGCGCAACTGTGGCGCGGGCATGGCCCTCGGTACGGCCTCGGTCGACAATCTCCAATGGGGCGACGCGACGTGCGCCGGTTTCGCGAGCGGCGATCCGCGACTGGGCCTCCTCGCGGCCAACGGCGGGCCGACGACGACGGCGCTGCCCGGAGCCGGTGGCGCCGCGATCGACGCGATCCGCATCGGCCGCTGTGGCGAGACGGTCGACCAGCGGGGTAGCCCGCGCCCTTCGGGGCTGGGCTGCGACCTCGGCGCCGTCGAGGTCTCGCAGGCGCCGACCCCGGTCTTCGTGCCTGTGGTCCTCTCGGCGAGCGGCCGGAACGGCTCCTACTTCACTTCGGAGATGACGCTCTCGCTTCGCGGTACCAGATCGGCCAACGTGACGCTCGGCTACGCGCCCTTTTTGGGCAGCGGCGGCGGGACGCTCCGGAACGTCCTCACCCTTTCGCCCCAGAAGCAGATGATGATTCCCGACGTCCTGGAGTTCCTGGCGGCTCATGGCCTCGCCCTCCCCGCCGAGGGCTCCCGGGGTGGCACGCTGACTGTGGCATTCGAGGGGCTCGAGCGCGCGAGTGACGCGAGCGTGACCGTGCGCACGGCCAGCGCCGTCCCGCCCGGAGGCTCCGCGGGGCGGGCCGGGCTCGCGTACTCCGGTGTGCCCGCCGCTCGCCTCGTCGATGCGGCCGTCGCTCTGTGCGGCCTTCGGGAGGACGACTCCGACCGCACCAACGTGGCCGTTCAGAACGCTGGAGAGGGCGACGTTTCCTTGCGCCTTTCGTATTTCCGTGGTGAGCCGGCGTCGTCTGTGCCGGCGGGTACCGTCGACGTCACGCTCGGGCCCGGAGGATTCCGGCAGCTCTCGCTCCCGGACCTCGTGGGCGGCGGTGCACCCGGACAAGGCTGGGTCCGTGTCGAGCGCGTGGCCGGCTCGTCGCCGTTCCACGCCTACGCCGTGATCAACGACAACGTCACGTCGGACGGTTCGTACGTTCCGCCCCTCGCTCTGGGAACGAGTCCGGCCGGCCTGACTCTTCCCGTGGTGGTCGAGGCCAACGTCTTTTCCACCGAAGTGGTCGTGACGAACACCTCGGCCGAGGCGCGCGCGGTGCGACTGGCCCTGTCGGCCGACGCCCTGCCGACGGGTGGCGCGAGCGTGGACCTCGAGATCCCGGCGTTCTCACAGAGGATCCTGCCGGCCTTCGTGGCGTTCCTGAGGCAGGCGGCCACCGCGGGCTCGGTGCCGTCCGGTGTCGACCTCGTGGGGCCCCTCACAGTGCGGCCCGCGGGGACGGGAAGCCTCGCGGGAATCTCCGTGAGCGCCCGCGTGTCGAACCCTGTTCAGCCCTCCGGACCGGGAAACGCCTCCGGCGCGCTGAGTCCGGCGGCCGACGCGAGCGGGCGATACGGCGTCTTCTTTCCCGCCGTGCCGTTCGGGAAGGCGGCCACCACCTCGGTGTTCCTGAGCGGTCTCCAGCAGAACGACGCGAACCGTTCGAACCTCGCGCTCGTGAACACGGGGGAGGCGGGCGACGGGTCCGTGGACCTCGAGGTCACGGCGTACGACGGGGCCACGGGGCTCGCGGTGGGCAGCGCGACTTACTTGGTTGCGGCCCGCCGCCTCGTACAGATCTCACGGATCCTCGAGGTGCTCGCGCCAGGAACGCAGCAGGGGTTCGTCAAGGTGCGCCGCACGTCGGGTACGAACCCGTTCATCGCGTACGCGGTCGTGAACGACGGAGCCCTGCCGGGCCAGCGGAGCGGCGACGGAGCGTTCCTCGCCGCCGAGGACTGACTCTCGAACGGTGGGGTGCCGGTTGCGGGTCCGCGCCCGGCGCCCCATCATCGACCTCGTGAAGAACCCGCCGCGCCGGGAGCGCCGCAAGCCGAAGGCGAAGCCGATGGTGCAGCCCCGGCAGGTCGTGAAGGATCCGATCTTCGGCAGCGTGCCGCTGATTCCCACGACCGTGATCGGGGCGAACGGGGAAGCCGTCACCTCGTGGCGGATCGACCTCGACTGGCAACCTCCTCTTCCTCGAGGCGCGGTGCGCGGGGATCCGCGCCGGCAGACCTATTGCTGCGACCTTCCCCGTTTCTTCTATGTCGACCAGCCCCGAACCTGCGTCCAGTGCTGCGACGCGTTCGTCTTCGAGGCGAAGGAGCAGAAATACTGGTACGAGACGCTCGGATTCCGGCTGGATTCGATCGCCGTGCGGTGCGCCTCGTGTCGGAAGAAGCGGCGGAGCGACCGGGCGATCGGCCGAACTCTCGAACGCGCCGTCGTGGAGGCGGCCGCACACCCCGAGGAGGCCTCGGTCCTCCTGTCGCTTGCCGAGGCGACGGTCGCGCACGCCGAGCGCTTCGGCACCGGGGATCTCGACCGGGCCCTCTCGGCTTGCCGGAAGGCGCGCAGGGCCGCACCGGGCTTCGCGCCCGCGCTGTATTGGGAGGGAAGAGTCCAGGAAGCCGCCGGGCGCACGGCGAAGGCCCTTGCGGCCTATCGGGCGTTCCTCGGGGAATCGGAAGGGAAGGGACGGCTCGAGGCGTTGCGCCGGGATACCCAGAGGCGGGAGAGCGCCTGCCCTCCCGCCTCGGAGTGACTGTCGATCAGGGGACGGTCATCTTGAC
>CAZXSG010000476.1:0-4463 GCA_964643185.1 uncultured Holophagales bacterium | reverse complement strand
GGCGGTGGCCGAGAGGCCGGAGTCGCCGATGCCGAAGCGGGCGCCGAGGGCAAGCTCCGAATAGTCGATGGAGCGGGTGTCGCCGCCGTCGAAGTGGATGCGGTTGAGCTCGGCGATTCCCGAGAGCCTCGAGGGGATGAGCGGGATGTTCACGCCGAAGCCGAACATGAGCTGGTTCGGAACGTCGAACCCGGGGTCGATGGTGCCGAAGAACGGGGTCGGGGTTCGATAGTCGCTGGCGACGAGGTAGGAGACCTGGGTCGTGAAGATGCCGTAGTTGAGGGAGGTTCCGAACTCCCAGTCCGCTCGGTTCGTGGTGAGAGCGGCCGCGTCGTTCTTGGACTGGAGGGCGATGTAGTACGCGGTGTAGAAGGCGATCTTCACGGGATCATCGGAGTTGATGAGGGCCTTGACCCCGACGCGGAGCTTGTCGGTCTCGGTGTGCTTCACGCGGCCGTAGCGGTCGTGCCCGCCGATGACGCCGGCCCAGGCCCGCTCCGACGCGTTGTATTGACCCTGCCCGATCTTCACGCTCGCCTCGAGCCAGTCGGTCATGCCGAAGCCGACCGAGAGGCCGAGCGTGCTGAAGCGGTAGCGCATCGGGTCGTCGACGTTCGCGGTGTGCGCGAGCGATGGATGCGCGACCAGCACGTTCGAGTTGAACGTGAAGCCCAGTGCGAAGCGTCCCGCCGGGATGAGGTCGGCATTGGTGAGCTGGAAGAGGCCGCTCTGACCAGACACGTTGGGAGCCACCTGCGCCATCACGGGAGCAGCAAATGCCACGCTGAGGGGCAGGGCGAGGAGTCCGGTCCGAATCCGTCGCATCGAATCTCCTTATTCCATCCCTGGTTTATTACGGCGCGGTTCCGCGTCCACACGAGAGGCCTCGCCGATGTACCAAGGTCAGGATCGGTTCGTTAGTGTAGCGCGCTCCCGGGGGGCAAGTCCAATGCACAACGATTTGTGCGAGATTTTTTTTGGATCCGAGCCCCGCACCAGCGGAGCCACCCTGCGTCCGGGAAACCCAGTTATGGGTTTTCCCGGCAACGGAAGAAGGCGAGCGGAGCGGAAGGGCCAGGGAAACCCATAACTGGGTTTCCCGGCAACGGAAGAAGGCGAGCGAAGCGAGCGGAGCGGAAGGGTGTGGGAAACCCATAACTGGGTTTCCCACCTTCAGAGCAGCGGGCTCATCTTGTCCCGGAACACCAACGCCGCCTCGCGTCCCCGCAGCCCGGCCACGCTCTGCTCGAGCGTCTTGATGAGCTCGCGGACGACCTCGAGGCCACGGCCCCGGTCGATCTCCTGGAGCGCCAGGCGGTAGAGACGGTCGATGTTGGGGTCCCCGGGAGCCAGGGCGGCCGTTTCGGCTTCCTGCTTCACCTTGGTGCAGAGGATCTGGAGGCTGCGCTTCTCGTCGCCCTTGGAAACGGCGTTGAAGACGCCGCTGTGGGTCGAGACGGTCGGGATCGACTGGTTGGCGGCCGTGAGCGCCGGGATCGACGGGCTCGAGCCCGCCTGCTTCATCCCCGCGGGGCGCGCGCGCTGGATCTCGACGAGGTCTTGAGTGACGAGCCCGTAGAGCGTCTTGGCGACGTCGAATGCCGACATCCGGGCGCCCTTGGCGATCTCGTCGATGGAGCGCTGGCCGTCGGTCTTGGTCACGACGAGCCACTCTTGCGGCGTGAACGTGACGGGCTCGGACATTCCGTCGCGGCAGACGAGAAGGGGGACCGAATCCGTCGTGGGGATCTTCTTGGAGAGGATCTTCCACTCGTCGCTCCGGCGCGCGGCCTCCATGAGGAGGTTCGTGTTCGAGCGGGTGATCGTGCGCGACTCGCTCTCGATGCCGGCCGAGAACTGGAACTCGCCCTGGCTCCAGAGCGCGAGAGCGTAGATCGCATCTTCGCCCTCCAGGTCGCCCACCTTGGCGTGGGTGATCTGGCCGTTCTGGATGTAGACGACGCCCCGTTCCGCCCCGCGCGTGAGCGAGAACATCCCCGTCTTCCCCGAGACGGCGACGAGCTGAACGATGTCGGCGAGAGGGAGTTCTTTCAGCGAGCCTTGAAATGCCATGTTTCTGCCCTCTCAAGATAGCACGGTCAGCCCGAAATGCGTCTCTTCACGACGGGATCGCTCGTCCTCCGGGGAGTCGGCGGGGCCGGGGCGGAGACGATGACGCGCGAGCCGGTCCTCGCGGTGAGGGCTCCGAGCGCCAGCGCGGCGGCCGTGGCGTCCGCGGCATCCAGCGCGAGGCGGGCCGGTGCGGACGCTCCGAGGAGCGCGCGCACCATGTGCCGGACCTGCTCCTTTCCGGCGGCGCCGCTGCCCGTCACGATCCGCTTGATCTCGGCCGGCGTGATCTCGCGGACCGAGACCCCCGAGAGCGCGAGCGCCAGGAGGATCGCTCCGCGGGCCTCGCCGAGCGTGATGAGGCTCTGCGGGTTCACGCCCGAGAAGACCCGCTCCACGGCCGCGATATCGGGTTTCTCCCGCGCGATGACCGCGAGGAGGGCCTGATGGACGGCCATGAGGCGCTCGGCGAACGGGACGTCCGTGGCCGGCCTCAGGACGCCCGCGGCGCAGAAGAACGGGGCGTGACGGAATTCGACGAGCGCCCATCCGGCCGCGCGGCTCCCGGGGTCGACTCCGAGGATGCGCATGCGGCCGGGCCTCGCTCCGGGCCTAGCCTTCGAGGTACTCGTCTTCGATGTCGCCGTTCGACCAGACCTTCTGGACGTCGTCGTTGTCTTCGAGCATGTCGAGGAGCTTCAGGAGCGCGGGGGCCTTGTCGCCCACGGCCGTCGTGGAGGACGGCATCATCTGGAGCTCGGCCGTCTGCGTCACGATGCCCTTGCCCTCTATTTGCGCCTTCACGCTCTCGAAGCTCGAAAGGTCGGTCGTGATCTCGAAGACGTCGGCATCCTCTGCGCGAAAGACCTCGGCACCGGCCTCGAGGGCGAGCTCCATGAGCGCGTCCTCCTGGGCGGCGGACTTCTCGACGGCGAGATAGCCCTTCTTCGAGAACTGAAACGCCACGGAGCCCGCGGCGCCCATGTTGCCGCCGTACTTCGCGAAAATGTGGCGAATCTCGGAGGCCGTGCGGTTCTTGTTGTCGGTCATGCAGTCGACGAGGATCGCGGCGCCGCCCGGGCCGTAGCCCTCGTACGTGATCTCTTCGTACGTGACGCCCTCGAGCTCACCGGTTCCGCGCTTGATGGCCTTGTCGATGTTGTCGGCCGGCATCGAAGCCTTCTTCGCGGCCGCCACGGCCGATCGAAGACGCGGGTTGGAGTCCACGGTGCCGCCCCCGACTTTGGCGGACATCGTGATCTCCTTGATGATCTTCGTGAAGAGGCGCCCACGCTTCGCGTCGGCAGCGCCCTTCTTGTGCTTGATGGTGCTCCATTTGCTGTGGCCGGACATGTTTTCACCTCGGAGAGTCGGGGCTGGCCCCGTTTTGGCGAGCCGCAGAGTCTAGCAGGGAGCCTCATCCCGTCCGGGGGCCACGCACGGGACACGGGTGGCCCGGACCCGGCCGTCTCCGTCGACGCGGAGCGTCGCATCGAACCGCGAGCCGGGCGGCGCTCCACCCTCGTAGCCCGCATCGAGGTAGTTGTCCGTGAGCGCCCGCCCGCCCTTCAGAACGACGGAGTCGGCCGCCGTGCCGTCCTGGGCTCTCGCGAAGTCGCGGAGCTTCCGGGCCGCGAGCGTCCGGAGGCGCGCGGCCCGGCGCGTGATCGTCGCGTCGGGCACGCCGTTCTCCCGGGCCCAGACGGCGGCGTCGGTCCCGGAGCGCGGGGAAAACGGAAAGACGAGGAGCGACGCGAGCGGGACGTCCGCGAAGAAGGCCTCGGACTCCGCGGCCTCCGCGGCCGTCTCGCCCGGGAAGCCGGTGATGACGTCGGTCGCGAGATGCAGGCGCGGGTTCGCGCGGCCGGCGCGAACCAGGAGAGCCCGGTAGCGCGCCGTGACGAGACCCCGCCGCATCCTCCGGAGGACGGAGTCCGAGCCCGACTGCGCGGGCAGGTGGAGATGGGGCACGATCACGCGGGAGGCCGCGACGAGGTCCACGAGATCCTCGCCGGCCTCCATCGGCTCGAGAGACGAGAGCCTCACCCGGGCGCGCGGCGCCGCGTCCTCGAGCCGGCGGAGCAGCCCGACGAGCCCGCCCTGGCGGCGCCCGGATCCAACGGCTTCGCCTCCGAAGTTCGCGAGGTGGATTCCCGTGAGGACGACCTCGGGGACCCCTGCCTCCGAGAGGGCGAGCACGGAATCGACGACGCGTTCCGCTCGCTCGCTCCGCTCGATTCCCCGGAGCGACGGAATGATGCAGAACGCACAGCGCCGCTCGCAGCCGTCCTGGATCTTGAGGAACGCTCGGGTTCGGCCCTCGGCCACGAGGAACGGGAGCGGGAGGTCGAGGAAATCGCCGCGGGCGGGAGCGGGAGACCAGGCGATCTTGC
>CAZXSG010000475.1:0-4464 GCA_964643185.1 uncultured Holophagales bacterium | reverse complement strand
CGCCCAAACACATCCGCGAGGCCGCCGTGACGTCCATGGCCGAGGGCCGCACCATCGCGCGGCCGAGGAGGCTGCGGTAATCGAGAAGAGCGGCCTCGTCCTTCGGGACCGATGAGCGGTAGACGATCCACTGGCCGTCGTCGCTGTAGAACGCGCCGCCGTCGTAGCCCGGGCGGTTCGTCAGCCGCTTCACGGCCGAGCCGTCGGCGTTCATCGAATAGAGCTCGAGGTCGCCGTCCCTCACCGACGTGAAGACGATCTTGCGGCCGTCCCGCGAGATCGTCGCCTCGGCGTCGTACCCGGGAGCGTTCGTGATGCGGACGAGGTCCGAGCCATCGGGCTTCGCGGTGAAGAGGTCGAAGCCCTCGAACAGGCCCCAGACGTAGCCCTGGCTGCGGTCCGGCGGCTTCGGGCAGGCGGGATCGGCGAGGTGCGTCGAGGCGTAGAGGAGACGCCTGCCGTCGGGGAAGAGGTAGGCGCAGGTCGTGCGGCCCTTGCCCGTCGAGACGAGGCGGGCGGCAGGCTCCTTCGCATCCACGTCGTCGATCACGAAGATCTGGTCGCACGCGTGCGGTTCGCGCGTCGATTGGAAGATGAGGGAGCGCCCGTCGCCCGACCAGTACGCCTCGGCGTTCTCGCCGCCGAACGTCAGCTGTCTCACGTTCGCGAAGTGCTTCTCGGCCGGGTGCGTCAGGGGAGACAGCGTGCCCTCCCACGGGTTCGCGGGCGGGCGTCCTCCCGCATGAGCCGCGACCGGAGTTGCCACCGGGCTCTTCTCCGCGGGCTTCGCGCTCGTCGTCATGGGCGGAGCCTGCGGGCTCGTGCGGCACGCGATTGCCGAAGCGATCGCGACGGGAAGGGCCAGGAACAGCGCCTTGTGGAATTTCCTCATCCGCTTCGTACTATAAACAGCGCGTGCGGGGCGCGGTTGCGGACTGAACGAGAGATCTCCGAAGCTCTGGCCCGGCGTCTCGTGGAAGACCTCGCCGCGATCCAGACGGCTCCGCCCGGCGCCTCGCGCGCGGTTTCGTCCGCGACGGGAGGCGAGGGAGGGGAGGCGCCGCGCTTCGATCTTTCCGGTGCTCTCCAGATGCTCGAGAGCGGCGCGCGCTACGTGTCGCCGCACCTCCCTGCCGAGGCGCGCTACAAGGCCGCCAAGGGCCTCGTGCTCCGTGCGCTGCGTATCGTCACGCGCGATCAGACGGTCTTCAACTCGGCCGTTGCCGAATCCCTCCGCATCGCGGTTCGCGAGGTGGAAACCGCCCTGAACGCCACCGTGGCGCTCTCGTTGGAAGCGCAGGAGAAGGCGCGCAAGGCGCTCGACGAGGTCGAGCACCGGTCTTCCGAAGGAGCGGCGCGGCACGAGGAGACGATCGCGGCCCTCACCCGGGAGGCCCGTGCGCGCGAGGAGGGCGATGCAGACGGTCGAGCGGCCAGGGCCTCCCTCGCCGGCGATCTGCATGCGACCCAGCAGCGCCTCGACGCGGTGGAGAAGACGCGCGATCTCGCGGCCGAAGCTCTCGAGCGGCGCCTCGAGCGTTTCGAGGAGGGCCGGGCCGCCTTCGAGAACGCGATATCGCGTTCGGCGGCGTCCGCCACGGCGAGCGTCGGGGCGTTCGGGGAGGACCTCCGCGCCCTCAAGCTGGAGCTCACCGCGCTGCGGGGAGAGCTCGCCCAACGGCCGCGCCCGGGATACGGGCGGCCCGCCCCGGCGCCCTCGGCCGTCGGACTCTCGCCCGCAGAGCCCGTGGTCTCCGCCGTGTCAGCCGTTGCTCAGCCGGATTCCTCGACGGGAGCCTACGCCGGCGTCTACGCCGACTTCGAGCGCGCGTTCCGGGGCTCGGAAGCCGAGATCCGGAGGCGGCAGGAGGGCGACGTCGCGCTCTTCACCGCACCGGGACCCGTCGCCGACCTGGGCTGCGGGCGCGGCGAGTTCCTGGAGGCCCTTGCGGCCGCTGGGCGCACTGGAATCGGCTGCGACACGAACCCGGTCATGGTCGCCCGCTCACGGGAGAAGGGCCTCGAGGTCGTCGAGACGGACCTCTTTTCGTTCCTCGAGTCGAGGCCCGACGGCTCCCTCGCTGGGGTCGCGGCGTACCAGGTCGTCGAGCACCTGCCCGCCACCGCGCTCGCGAGCCTCGTCACGCTTGCGACGCGGAAGCTCGCGTCCGGTGGCCGCGTGCTGCTCGAGACGATCAACCCCGAGTCGGTGTACGCCATGAAGTGGTTCTGGATGGACCTCACGCACGTGCGGCCCGTCCCGGCCCCGTCCCTCGCGCAGCTCCTCTCGGCCGCGGGCTTTCGCGACGTCGAGACGCTCTGGCGCTCGCCCGTGCCCGACGCCGAGGGGCTGCCTCCCGCGCTGCGGGAGGCTCCTGGCTTCCGCGAGATGGGGCGCCTCCTCTACGCGCCACAGGACTACGCCGTTACGGGCGTGAAGTGAAAGCGACGTAGCTCCCTGTGGCCCGCATCCTCGTCGCCAACGCGCAGGTTCCGTTCGCCTCCGGCGGAGCCGAACGACATGCCGCCGGCCTCGTGCGCGAGATCCGCGCGCTCGGCCACGAGGTCGATCTCGTGCAGATTCCGTTCAAGTGGTACCCGAGGGAGGAGATCCTCACGTCCGCGCTCGCGTGGCGGCTCGTGGACCTCTCCGAGGCGGACGGCCAGCGCGTCGACCTCGTGATCCCCATGAAGTTCCCGTCGTATCTGGTGAGGCACGACAACAAGGTCGTGTGGCTCATCCACCAGTTCCGGCAGGCCTACGACCGCTTCGGCACCGAGGGCAGCGACTTCACGGCGAGCCCCGAGGACACGCGCTTCCGCGAGCTGATCCGCGCTGCCGACGCGGAGGGCCTGTCGTCCGCCCGCAAGGTCTTTACCAACGCCCGCAACACCGCCGAGAGGCTCCGCCGGTTCAACGGCCTCGAGGGCGAAGCGCTCTACCATCCGCCGCCGCTCGCGGGGCGTTACCGGGGAGGTCCGCAGGGGAGCTTCGCGCTCGTCGTGGGCCGGCTCGACTCGTGGAAGCGCATCGATCTCGCGATCGAAGGGGCGAAAGCCGGTGGCTTCCGGCTCGTCATCGCGGGCCAGGGGCCTGACGGGGACCGGCTGAAAGCGCTCGCGCGGAAGCTCTCGGCCGACGTGGAGTTCGCCGGCGCGGTTTCCGACGACGAGCTTCTCTCTCTTTACTCCTCGTGCGGCTGCGTGCTCTTCACGCCCGCCGACGAGGACTACGGCTACATCGCTCTCGAGGCGTTTCTCTCGGGAAAGCCGGTCGTGACCTGCACCGATTCGGGTGGGCCCCTCGAGTTCGTGAAGGACGGGGAGACGGGGCTCGTCACGCCACCCGACGGCCGCGCCGTGGGCGAAGCCGCGCGCAACCTGCTGGCCGACCCCGTGGGGGCGCGCGCCCTGGGCGCGGCGGGTCGTGACGCGGTGAGCGGGATCTCCTGGAAGGCCGCCGTCTCGGCGCTCCTCGGCGCTGGAGGCGTCGGCTGAAGCCCTCACTCGCTTTGGTGAGTCCGCTTCCGCCCCTGCGCTCGGGGATCGCGGACTACACGCACGAGCTCCTCGTCCCGCTGGCGGCGCACTTCGAGGTCGTGACCTACGCGCCGAAAGACGCCTCCCGCGCGATCGTCGGGCCCCACGCGGCCGTGCTCTTCCAGATCGGCAACGACCCGCTGCACGCGCCTTCGGTCGAGGCCCTCGCGAAGAAGCGCGCGATGCCGGCCTTCGTCGTGCTCCACGACTTCGTGCTGCACCATCTCTTCGCTGCGGCCTATCTCGACACCGGCCGGACGTCCGAGTACGTCGCGGCTCTCGAGAAAGCTCATGGCGAGAAGGGGCGCGCGCTCGGCGAGCGAAACGTGTACGGGCCACGGTTGCCCGTGTGGGACCTGGATCCCTGGGCGTTCCCCCTTTCGCGCGGGGTGATTCTCGACGCCGACGCCGTCCTCGTGCACTCGCGCCTCGTGCGCGGCGCGGTCCTCCGCGCGAGGCCCGGCGTCTTCTGCGTCGAGGTGCCGCACCACGTCGTGCCCGCGCCGGAGACGGCGAAGGCCGAGGCGCGGGAGAGGCTCGGAATTCCACGCGACCGGTTCGTCGTCGCGACGCTCGGCGTCGTCACGCCGGCCAAGCGCGTGAGCGCTCTCGTCGAGGCGCTCGCGCTCCTGCCGCCTGCAGAGCGGCCGTTCCTCTTCGTCGGAGGGGCCGTGAGCGCGGACGATGCGCTCCGCGAGCTCGTGAGGGCCCGAGGCCTCGAAAGCGATATCGTGTTCTCGGGCTATCTCGAGGAGGCCGACTTTTTTCGCGCGGCCTCGGCGGCCGACCTCGCGGCGAACCTGCGGCATCCCACGATGGGGGAGACCTCAGGCGCCGTGTGCCGTCTGGCCGGGATGGGGCTTCCCGTCCTCGTTTCGGCGACGGGCTGGTTCCAGGAGCTGCCCGATTCTTTCGCCTCGAAGA
>CAZXSG010000474.1:0-4472 GCA_964643185.1 uncultured Holophagales bacterium | reverse complement strand
CTGTCGGTTCGGGCCGGCGATGTCGACGACCTGGCCGGCCTCGGCGACGACGTCGACGCGCTCGTCACCGACCTCGAGGCCCTGCGGCTCGGCCTCGAGGAGGTCGACCGCCCCTCGACCGGCACCGCGTAGGCCGCCGCCGTCGTGGACGAGCGGCACCGGTACGCCCACCTGGTCGGCAACAACCCGTGGGTGCGGGCGCGGCAGGAAGCCGAGGCCCGCTCCGCCGCCGCAGCGCATGGAACGCTCGTTCGAAGCCGCGTATTACGAGAGCGTCGCCCCGTCGCCACCGCCCGCCAGCCTGAACCAGGAAGAGCAGCGGCTCGCGCTGTTCATCGACCTCGACAACGTGGTGATCGGCCTGCGCGACACGGGGCACGCGAAGTTCGACGTGAAGCTCCTGCTCTCGAGGCTCCTCGAGAAGGGCAAGATCGTCATCAAGCGCGTCTACTCCGACTGGAGCCGCTACGCCAAGTACAAGCGCGCGTTCCACGAGGCCGCGTTCGAGCTCATCGAGATTCCCCAGCACCGTATCTCGGGGAAGAACTCGGCCGACATCCGCATGGTCGTGGACGCCATGGACATCTCGTCGGCCAAGGAGCACATCAACACGTTCGTGATCGGCTCGGGCGATTCCGATTTCTCGCCGCTCGTCTCGAAGCTCAAGGAGAACAACAAGAAGGTTCTCGGCTTCGGCGTGAAGGGCTCGACGAGCGAGCTCCTCATCGACAACTGCGACGAGTTCCTCTACTACGAGGACCTCGTGCGCGAGCGCTCGAAGGTGCCGGTCGTCTCGGGTCTGCCCGAGAAGACGGCCGAGGTCTTCACGCTTCTCGTGGACTCGATCCTCGCGCTCAAGAGGGAAGACAAGGGCGTCCTCTGGGGCTCGATGGTGAAGCAGACGATGCAGCGCAAGAACCCGAGCTTCAACGAGAGCTACTACGGGTTCCGCACGTTCTCGGAGCTCCTCGAGGCGGCCGAGAAGCAGCGCCTCCTCGTGCTCAAGCGGGACACGAAGAGCGGCACGTACATCGTCTCCGGCTTCGGCGGGTGATTTATTTCAGCCCTCCCCGCAGCCTGAACCCCGCCGTCCGCCGCGGCCGGCGCGGCTCGAGCCTCTCGATCTCCTCGTAAGGTTCCTGCCCAGTCGGCCAACGCCGAGCCCGGTGCCGGGATCGCCGTCGGCCCCGGGCAGGGTCTCTACAATCGGGGGGCGCGCCCGGGCGCCGAAAGGACCTCGCCATGGTCAGCACTGCCATCAGGGAAGACCTCCTCGCGCGGCTCGACCAGCTCCCCGTCGAGCTACAGCGCCGAGTCGTGGACTTCGCCGACGCGCTCGTGCTCTCGACGCCGAAGGGTGTCCCCGCCCGCGAGCTCTTGCCCCTGGTCGGAAGGCTGGACGAGGAGTCGGCGCGGGAGATGATCCAGGCGATCGAGGGGGGGTGCGAGCGGATCGAGGCGGATGAGCAGCTACCTCCTCGACACGAACGTCCTCGTGGAGGCCCTGCGCGGGGACCAAGACCTCAGGGTGAGGCTCGCGAGCGAGGCGGGAACCTTCGTCAGCGTCGTGGTCCTCGGAGAGCTGTACTTCGGGGCTCGCAAGTCTGGACGCGTCGAGCCGAACCTCGCGCTCGTCGAAGAGCTTGCGACGCGTACGAGGGTGCTGGCTTGCGATCAGGAGACCGCACGCCGCTACGGTCGCCTCAAGAGGGATCTGGAAGGGCGTGGACGGCTCATCCCGGACAACGACATGTGGATCGCGGCGACCGCTCTGCAGCACGGCCTGACGCTCGTGACGCGAGACGCTCACTTCGCGGAAGTCCAGAGCCTGAGCCTGGAGCGCTGGTAGGGCGGTTTTCAGGAAGTCCCCACTCCGCGACCCGGCGTCGTTTCACGGGCTCGAGGTCTCGGACGATGAGAAGCACGGCGGCATGGGGCACCGAGGAGGGTAGCGATTCTCTCGATCGGAGCGAAATGCTCCGATTCGGAGATGCAACCGAGAGAACGGGGCGGGAGAACGTCGGCACGTCTCTTGAAATGGTGAGTTCCGGTCGCGGTGGCCCCGCGATCCGGAGGCACCCATGGAAGACACCCGCAGCCTGAATACCACCGTCCGCCGCGTCCGCCGCGCCCGGCGCGCGCTCGAGCCCCTCGATCTCCTCGTGAGGGTTCTCCTCGCGCTCGTCGTCACGCTGCTGCCGATCCTCCTCGCCGCGCTCGCGCAGTCGGCAAACGCCGAGGGAGACGTTCCCTCCGGCAGGCTCGTGACGCTCCGCGCGATCGTCCTGGCCGACGACCCCGCGGAGAAGAACCCCCGAGGCTCCCGGATCCTGCCGTCGAGTCCCGCGGCGCTCGTCGATGCCCGGGACGGAAAGCTCTACGTCGAGATCAACACCGGAGACCGCGTGGCTCGCGGCTGGGCGCCCGCCGACGCGTTCTTCGTGCTCGACGACCCGGGCGTCACGTTCGAGGACCTCCTCGAGCGCGCCCGTTTTCAGGCGCAGCAGGGCGACCGTCCCGTGCTCGTGATCGGCCTCCTCACCGAAGCGATCCGGCGGGATCCCGCTCGACCCGACGTGTGGCGGGACCTGGCCCGCGCCGCCGAGGCGCTGGCCGCCCGCTCGAAGCCCGTCGAAGGCGACCGCGCCCCCGCACCCGTGGTCCTCGCGGGAGCGTGGGGCGTGAAGCTCACCCTCTCGGGCGGCGTCTACCGCTACGACGGGGAGGCCTACCGGCGCATCGTGGCGCTCGCTCCCGAGGGTCCACTCGCCGAGGAGGCCCGCGTCGCCCTGCTCTCGAGCGGGCCGAAGATGGACCTCGACGCGCCGACGGACCTCGTCGCCGCACAGAAGCGCGTCGACGACATCGGCGAGTACCTGTCGACGTTCCCGGCCTCGCCCCGCCGCGTGACGTTGCTGCTCCAGCGTGCCCGGCTCGTGTCGTCGCTCGCCGACGCCGCGCTCGCCGCGGGCGACATGTCCCGGGCGCTCGCGCTGCGGGACGCCGCCATCGAGTCGGCCTCGGAGGTCTCTGCGACCGCGCCCGACGCCGGCCGCCGCCGGGCCGCGGACCGTCTCGTCACGCGGCTCACGAAGAGCTTCCCGCGGGACCTCCTCGCCCAGCGGCCCGTGAACGGCCCGTCCGGCCTCGTCGCGCAGTTCATGCCCGAGGGCAACGCCACGTTCCTCGTGGTGTGGCGCGCGGGGAAAGACGCCATCAAGCCCTACGCCGTCTCGAACCCCGACCCGTCCTCGCTCGCGTTCGACCCCTCGGGCCGCCGCCTCGTGTGGGACGAAGCCCCGCGCCGCGGCGAGCGCCGCACGCGCGTCCTCGACCTCGTGGCGGCGAAGGTCCTCTCGCCCGCGGCCGCGACGGAGCCCGAGATCCTGGGGATCGGAGTCCTGGCCGACCGCTACACGACCTCTCTCGGCTTCTCGCCCGCCGGAGACGTGCTCCTCGTGGTGAGCGAGGGCTTCACCGAGGACGGCACACGCGTTCCGTGCCGCCACTACCTCTGCGACGTGGAAGGCCGCCGGCCTCCCGTGCTCGTGGAGCGGCCGTTCGCGGGCGCCGGCGTCGTGGACTGGGTTCGCCTCGCCGAGATCGCTTCGGGTCAGCGCGGCTGAACGCTCCGCCGCAGACGCCCGATAATGAGCCGATGCCGACCGCCAGAGACGAGAGCCGCAAGCGCGCCGCGACGCGCCTCAAGCACGACCTCGGGAAGTACGTGAGGTTCTCGGCGCCCGAGACGCGCGAGACCGAGGCCGGGGCGCTCCGTGAGCGTCTCGGCCGGGACCTTCGCGAGACCCGCAAGACCGCCGAAGCGACCCTCGACGCGCCGGCGGTCTTCGCCATCTGGCTCGAAGACGACGGCGCGCTCTTCACCTCGACGGAGCTCGCCGCGATCACGCGTCCACTCTCGAAGGTCGCCGAGCTCCTGCCCCGCCTCGAAGCCCTCGACCTCCCGGGTCTCGTCGCGCTCGACGACGCCGCGGCCGAGGTCGCCGCCGCCTGCTTCGCGTTCCACCGGCTCGTGTCCGCGGACGTCGCCGCGTGAAGGCGCGCCGGCCGGCCCGCATCCTGGTGCTCGACGATCAGCCCAAGACCGCCGACCTCCTCGCGCGCCTCCTGCCCGACGTGGTGCTCCTCGATGTCGACGGCCGCAAGAACGCCACCTCGTGGCGGGAGGCCGAGCCGTTCTTCGCCGCGAAGGCGCGTGTCCCCGATGCCGTCGTGCTGGACCTCCGCTTCGAGATCCCCGACGAGGACCTTCTGCCCGATCGGCGGCCGCTCGGCGACACGGCCGAAGCCAAGCGCGAGCGGCGCGACCGGCGGGACCGCCAGGGCCTCTTCCTGCTCGAGCGAATGCGCCGTCTCGCGCCGGATCTGCCCGTGCTCCTCACCACGGCGCACGAGGACATTCCGTTCGAGGACGAAGCCCGCAGGCTCAATGCCGACGCGTTCACGTACAC
>CAZXSG010000473.1:0-4476 GCA_964643185.1 uncultured Holophagales bacterium | reverse complement strand
CCCACGGCCGTGCCCCGCGCCATCGCCACGACCGCGACGGCCACCAGCGAGCCGCGAAACGCCCCGTCGCGCCACTCGACGCCGCCGGCGTCGATCTTCGAGAGGTCCAGGACCTCGTCGAGGAGCCGTTTCAGCCGGTCGCACTGCTCGTCGATCATCGGCGCGAAGCGCGTGAGCGTTTCCTTCTTCTCGGCGCCGTGCTTCACCAGGATCTTTGCCGCCGAGGCGATCGCCGTGAGCGGCGTGCGCAGCTCGTGAGAGACCGAGGCGAGGAACTCGGTCTTGAGGCGATCCTGCTCCTCGGCCTTCCGGCGAGCCGCCTCGAGCTCGTCGTAGATGCGCTTCACCGCGAGGAGCGCCTTCACCCGGATCTGGAGCTCGAGCGCATCGATGGGCTTGGAGAGAAAATCGTCCGCGCCGGCCTCGATGGCGGCCTGCCGGGCCTTGGCGTCGGTGAGCGCCGTGACGACGACGACGGGGATGAGGCGCGTCGTGGGATCGGCCTTGAGGCGCCGCGTCGCCTCGATGCCGTCCATCACCGGCATCATCACGTCCATCAGGATGAGGTCGGGCTTCTCGGCGTGTGCCTTCTCGATCGCCTTCAGGCCGTCGCCCGCGCTGAACGGCTGATGCCCGAGCACCTTCACCATCTTCGAGAGCACGAGCACGTTGGCGTCCACGTCGTCGACGACGAGGATGCGCGCCGGCGGCAGAACCGGCGGCGCCATACCGGATTGCGAGAGGGCGTCTTTGGAAAGAGGTGCGCTCACGGGAAGCCTCCCGCAGAATAGCGGAGTGCGTGAACCCGTGGGCAGGCCCGGAGGAAGAGGTGCGAAGCCCGGAACGGGCGGAGCCGCAGCAGGTGCAAAGCCCGGAACGGGCGGAGCCGCAGCAGGTGCGAAGCCCGGAACGGGCGGAGCCGCAGCAGGTACGAAGCCTGGAACGCCCGGAGCGTCGAGTTCCGTCAAGCCCGCCACAACCGCAGCGCCGCGCTCCCTCGCGCCCCGAAGGCCGAGGGAGGGTCGCGTCCTCCGCGCCACGCTCGAGTACGACGGAGGCCGCTACCGCGGCTTCCAGAGCCAGGTGAACGCCAGGACCGTGCAGGGCGTGCTCTACAGCGCCGCGACCGAGGTCTTCGGCGATTCAGTGCGGCTCTTCGCCGCGGGCCGCACCGACGCGGGCGTGCACGCGCTCGGTCAGGTCGTCTCCGTGCACCTCGACGCCGCGCTCCCGCGTGAGGCGGCCAAGCCCCTCGAGGCTCTGCGCCGCGCGTGGAACGACCTCCTCCCCTTCGACGTCCACGTGCTCTCTCTCGTACCGGCACCCGCGACGTTCCACGCGCGGCACGACGCCGACCTGCGGGTCTACCGCTACCGCATCTCCCGCCGCCGCACCGCGTTCGGCAAGCCCTACGTGTGGTGGGTCAAGGACGCGCTCGATGCCGACGCCATGGCTCGCGCCGCCTCACTCTTCGTGGGCCGCCACGATTTCGCGAGCTTCTGCGAGAACGCCGACGGACACGACTCCACGCTCGTGGAGGTCAAGGAAGCCCGAGTTTTCACACCGGAGTCCGTGCCCGATCTCATCGTCTTTCGCATCACGGCCTCCCACTTCCTCTGGAAGATGGTCCGGCGGCTCACGGGAACGCTCGTCGAGGTCGGCACCGGGCGCCTCGCGGAGAAAGACGTGAAGGGCTTCCTCGAAACGAGATCGGGGGCCCCCGCGGCGTTCACCGCGCCGCCTTCCGGACTCTTCCTCGAGGGCGTGACCTACGCCGGAGATCCGCCTCTCCGGCTCGTCGACCCCCTTCGACCGGCGTTTTGAGGACCCGGAATAATTCCTCCCGGGATCGCGTTTGACCGATCGGCCCGCTGGTGGTCTCATCGAAACCGTAATGCGAATCTCCCGCCCCATCCTCCTCACGACGACCCTCGTCGCCCTCTCCTCAGTCCACGCCTTCGCCGCCCCGGCTCCCGCCCCATCGGCCACCAGCGCGGCCAGCCGGGTCCCGTTCATCGAGGGCCGGCCCTTCGCCGAGATCCTCCGGAAGGCCAAGGCCGAGAAGAAGCCGATCATGGTCGACGTCTACGCCGTCTGGTGCGGACCGTGCAAGCTCATGGATGCCAAGACGTTCGCTCATCCCGCGATCGCCGACTGGGCCTCCAAGAAGCTCGTGTCGGTGAAGATCGACGCGGAGAAAGGCGAGGGCCGGAAGATCGCGCGCCGGTACTCCGTCGGGTCGTTCCCCACGGTCCTGTTCCTGGATTCCGACGGCAACGAGCTGGACCGCCTCCTGGGGGCCTTCGATCCGGATCCGTTCCGGGCCGGAGCCGAGAAGATCCTCTCCGGGCAGTCGGGCCTCACCACCGCGCTGGCCCAGCTCGAGCAGAGCTTCAGCCCAGAGAAAGCGGCCCCGCTCGTGGGCGCCCTCGCGGGGCGCAACGACCTCCGCCGCATGAGGCCGCTCGTGTACCGGATCCTCGACGAGGACCCCGATCTCGGGAACGCCGCCACGATCGAAGCCCTCCTGATGCTCGTGGGCTTCGAGGACTTCTCCGACAAGATGTCGGCCGAAACGGCCGATTACGTCCAGACCTATCTGCCCAAGCTCCGCAAGGATTCGCGCCGCGGTCTCCTCATCATGGCGCTCGCCAAGGAGCTCGCCCGCCGAGGCGATCTCAAGGCCGTGCGGGCTCTCGTGTCGGACGCGGTCGCGACGCTCGAGAAGCAGAGCTCCTTCCTGCCCGACATCCTCGCGGCGCAGGTCCTCGCCGAGCGGAAGGCGGGAGATCTGAACGCCGCGCTCGCGACGGCGAAGAAGGCGACGGAGGTCGTCGCCACGGTCTCCCCCATCAATAACTCCTTCGCGAACCGCTACCTCGACCTCGCCGAGATCCTCGCGCTCCAGGGCAAGGCCACCGAGGCCAAGGCCGCGCTCGTGGTCGCGCTCGGACGGAGCTCCGACAGCGCCTCGCTGATCCGCTCCTCGAACGTGTACCTCACGCTCAAGGAGCTGGACGACGCGCTCCAGGACGCGCAGCGTGCCGTCTCGCTCTCCAACGGCGAGGACGCCGCCGCGCAGGCTCAGCTCGCTCTCAGCCTTCGGGCCAAGGGCGACACGGCGGGTGCGGAAGTCGCCTGGAAGAAGGCCGCGGAATGGGATCCGGCGAACGCCGAGTACAAGAAGCCCATGAAGTCCGGCCCCGTGGCCCAGAAAGCGGCGAAGGCGTCCTAGCCGCTCGTTGAGGCTCCCCTCCTTCTCGCGCATCCTTCTTTCGCCGACCGCCCTCGGCCCCGTCCGCGTCACCGAGGAGGTCTTCCTCCGGGACGTCACGGAAGCGGCCGGCCCCGAGGGTGTCGTCGAGCGGATGGTGGCCGGCGGGGACCCCCGCAGACCGGCCCGCATCCACGCGCTCTTCGCGTCGCGCGGGGACCCGGCCTCCCGCGCCACGATCGCGTTCCTTCACGGCAAGGGCGGTGCGGGCCGCGAGTTCCGCTGCGATGCCGTGCGCGCGCTGCGCGAAGGCTTCAACGTCCTCGTGCCCGAGCTGCGGGCTCATGCCCCGTCGACGGGCGACTTCATCTCCTCCGGACACCACGGGAGCGTGGACCTCTCGCTCCTGCTGAAGGCCGCCGCGGAACGCTTCGGCCTGGATCCCGGGCGGCTCGGCGTCGACGGCTGCTCGATGGGCTCCGTCATCGCGCTCAAGTACGCCGCGGAGACGCAGGCCGTCCGGGCGCTCTGGCTGCAATCCCCGTTCGGTGACCTGCCGCGCATGGCGCTTCACTACCTGCACCGGGCCACGGGCCTGCCGTCCTCGCTCCTTTCGCTCCCCGCACGCCTCGTTCTCGCGAGCGTTCAGCGGTCCACCGGCATCCCTCTCGAGGAGCTCGACCCCGCGCTTCTCGCTCCCCGCGTGCGCTGCCCCGTGACCGTGATCCACGGCGAGGACGACACCCTCGTCCCTCTCGCGTTCGTCCCGCGCCTCTACGAAGCGCTCAACGAGCCCAAGGAGATCTGGATCCTGCCGCGCTGCGGGCACTGCCATCACGTGGACGAGCCTCAGGCTCTCCATGCGAGGGTCTACGCGGAGCGGTGGACGCGCTTCTTCCGCGAGGCGCTCGAAATCACGCCCGTTCGCGAGCCTCGAAGGCCGTCGCGACGAACAAGGTCGTGACCGCGACGATCCTCACGAGGAGCGCGAACGACGAGAAGCCGTGGAGCCGTCCCCAGGCCTGGCGGAGCGGATCGCTCTTCGGAACGAGATCGATGATCGCGGGCATCGCGTCGCGGAGCGCGATCATCTCGGGCGTGATGATGAGGTGCGAGACCGCCGCCGCGGCGAGCGCGAGGACGATGAGCCGCGGCATCAGGTAGCCGGCCGCGCGCGGCCAGGCTCTCTTCCTCACCGACGAGACCCAGAGCAGGAAGAGAAGCCCCCCGGCGACATACGAGGTCACGTCGAGGACGTCGAG
>CAZXSG010000472.1:0-4477 GCA_964643185.1 uncultured Holophagales bacterium | reverse complement strand
GGGTGGGTTGACCCAGAAGCGCGACGCCTGGTCCATGACGCTCGCCGGAGGCACGAAGCAGAGGCTCTTCATAGCGCTCGCTCTGATCAACGATCCCGAGGTCGCGTTTCTCGACGAGCTCACGACCGGACTCGATCCGCAGGCGCGCCGGACGATCTGGGAGCCGGTGCGCGGCATCAGGGAGCGTGGCAAGACGGTGTTCCTGACCACACACCTCATGGAGGAAGCCGAGCGGCTCTGTGATCGCGTGGCGATTCTCGAGCACGGCCGCATCATCGACATCGACCGGCCGGCACGCCTCGTCGACCGCCACTGTCCCGAGCGCAGCGTGGTGCTGGCCACAGACGACGCGCGCGCCCCCGGGCTTTTCGCACGGATCCCGCAGGTCGATTCGGTCACGGAAGAGAACGGGAGGTTCACGGTGAGCGGGACCGGCGACGAGCTCGTGACGAACGTCATCCAGTGTCTCTCCGAGAGCCACCTCCGCGTGACCGAGTTTCGCACCGTGCTGCCGACTCTCGAGGACGTGTTTCTCAAGCTCACCGGCCGCTCCATTCGCGACTAGGGAAGGGACGATGCGGGGACTCGCCGAACTGACCTGGCTCGAGATCAAGATCTTCCTGCGCGAGCCCCTCGGCGCCATCGGAACGATCGTCATGCCCGTCCTCGTGTTCGTGCTGCTCGGCCGCCTGACCGCCGGGCGCGTGGAGCGCCCCCCCGCCTCGCTGGGCAATCTCTTCGGTGCGGGCGGGGTGGCGGCGTTCGTCTCGGTTCTCATCTCCGTGAACGCCGTGCTGTCGCTCGTGACGATCATCTCGCTCTACCGCGAAGGAGGAATCCTCAAGCGCCTCCGGGCGACGCCGCTGCGCCCCGTCACGATTCTCTCGGCTCACGTCCTCGTGAAGCTGCTGCTCACGGCGCTCACCATGACGCTGATGATCCTCGCGGGAAGGCGCTACTTCGCGATCGGCCCCGAGGTGCCGCTCCTTTCGTTCGGGATCGCCGTGCTGATCAGCACGGTGAGCATCCTCTCGATCGGCTTCGTCATCGCGAGCATCGTTCCCACAGCCCGGTTCGCGCAGCCGATCGGCGCTCTCGTCTTCTACCCGATGATCGGGCTCTCGGGGCTGTTCGTGCCCGTCGACATGCTGCCGGCCTGGCTCCAGGTGGTGACGCGCGCGCTGCCGCTGCCGTACGCGGTGTCGCTCCTGCAGGGAATCTGGAGAGGCGACGGGTGGGGAGCGCATCTCGGCGACCTCGCGGCCCTCGCCGTGGTGTTCGCCTTGGGCGCCGCGATTTCGTCGAGAGTGTTTCGCTGGGAGTAGGTCCGTGAATCGGTGGCCCGAAGCTCGGACTGGACTAGACTTAGTCCATGGATACGTTCAACGTCCACGAAGCGAAAACCCACCTGTCCCAATTGCTGGATCGCGTCTCCAGAGGAGAAGAGATCATCCTGGCGCGAGGTGGCCGGCCAATAGCCAAGCTGGTTCCCATCGCGGCCGAGACGCGCCGGCCGGGACGGCTCGCGGGACGCGTCACCGTGGCGGCCAACTTCGATGCCCCGCTGCCCAAGGCCATGCTCGGCGCCTTCCGGGGTGAGCGGAAATGAGGTTGCTGCTCGATTCCCATGTCTTCCTCTGGTGGTTGACGGACGACGACCGCCTGACCCGTCCGGTTCGCCAGGCGATCGCGAACGCCTCTTCCATCGTTCATGTCAGCGCCGTGACCTGCTGGGAGCTCGCGATCAAAATCCAGCTCGGGAGGCTCGACGTCGGCGGGGCCGACCTCGAAGAGGAGATTCCGGCGAACGGCTTCGTGGAGCTCCCGATTTCGGCACGTCACGGAATCCGCGCAGGAGAGCTCCCCCGCCACCACGACGATCCGTTCGACCGGATGCTGGTCGCGCAGGCGCAAGCGGAAGACCTCACGGTCGTCACCCACGACCGAGCTCTCCGGAAGTACGAAGTCCGCATCCTCGCCACGTGATTTCGGACGACCTGAAGAACGCGGGTCCGAGAACACGAGCTTCCAGGACGCGGGCGAGCGCGGTTTGCCTCATGGGTCGCGAGCCCCGCCACCCTTGGGAGTCACCCTGCGCTCGACGGGCTCGTGGGTCGTGGCGGACGTTCCGGAGAACGTGATCGAGAGGACTTTCGGGATGAGGCCACCCTCCTCCGTGGCAATGAAGACGTGCTCGACGGCCATCTCTTCGCCGTCCACGCGGGCGTACACCTTGGCGTGCTGCCCGTCGTCCCCGGTGACGGCCTCTGCCCGGAAGACCACGGACGGCAGCGCCTTGACCCCGAACCGAACCTCTCGCGGTTCGACTGTGAGGAGTGAGATCCCATAAGCCCGTGTCCTCTCCGGATGCGTCAGCTCCTCTCGCCCACCCCCGCTCGTCCGCATGATCCAGGAGACGTGTAGCGGTGCCTTCAGGTCGAAGCCGCTCGCCATGAGGTGAGCTTCGTAGACGAGCTCGTTGGCGTTCGTGCTTCGCTGGACGCTGAAGAGCCGCTGGGTGCACGGCGCCAGGCAGCCCGCGGGACTTTCGGCCGCCAGGGTCCGGCCCAGCGCGAGCAGACAGAGAAGGGCCGCCTTCCTCACGCCGGGCATCGTCCGTCCTCAGACCCGGGGCAAGCCCGGTCGCCCAGCTCCGTGACGCGGTTCGCAGGCTGCAGCGCCGCGAGGTAGCGATCCGGCGCGTGCTCCCGGATCGAGGACGTCCGGCGGGCCGGATTCCCCGGCGCGAGCGCGATGAGCGCGCGCGGCAGGCTCTTCAGCTGCGTGACCGCCGCGGGGGCCTCGGTCCAGCCGCCATCCGCGAAGCGCCATTCCCGGCCGAAGTGGTCGAGCCGGCACCACGACGCGGGCGGAATCGCGGGCACCGGATCGTTCGGCAGAACGTGACGGTGGAGACGCCGGCCGAGCTCCCTCGCGGCGGCCGGGAGCCTGGATTCCGAAGTCAGTGGCTGGCCGAACGTGTAAACGGCGCGGAGCCGGTCCGCGATCTCGCGGCACTCGGGAAGCTCCGCGATCGAGAGCGCAAACAGAACCGCCATCGCCCCGCCCAGACTGTGGCCGGTGACGTAGAGCGCCTCCATCGGGTGATCCACGGGGACAGCGGGATCGCCGAGCGAGCGGCACTCGAGCGCCGAGCCGAGCTCCTTCAGAACGGCCCAGCGCGTCGCGCGCATGTTGCGGTGGAACCCTTCCGGCACGCGCAGGCGCTCGCGCCCGACCACCATCGAATCGGAGCCGACGTCGGCGTCACCGAGCCAGTTCCCGAGGTTCGACGGCTCCGTGCCGCGGTAGCAGAGAATCACGACCCGCCCGCAGCGGCTCTGAAGAAGGTACGCCGTCGAGAACACGAGCATCGCGTCGACGACCTGTGTCAACCGCACCCCCGCGCACTCTTCGAGCCCCACCCGGCTGGCGATCGTCACCACCGTTTCGAGGTCCGCGTACGCGTATCCCGCGCAGCATGAGAGGGCGTGGGCGACAACCTCGTCGCGCGGCGCGTCCGGCGCGGCGTGCGCGGCGAGGAGCCTTTCGACGAGGTCTTCGTGGACGGGGAACGGCGACAGACGCGCCGGCCCGCGGCTTCTGTGGAGTGTCATGTCTCCCTCCTCGATTCCCAATTCTCAGTCCTCAGTCCTCAAACCGACAGCAGTCCCGGCCAGCGGAGCATCCAGGTCCGGCGGCGCGCCGCTTCGCTCCATTCCGGAGCATCGGGCCGGATCCGCAGGGAGCTTCCGGCGATCTCCTCGAGGCGCGCCTCGAGAGAGCCCGCGACCGTCTCGTCCTCCACGACGAGCAGATGCTCGTCCTCCCAGTAGGCGGCCGTGACGTCGAGGTTTGCGCTTCCGACGGTACAGACGCGGCCATCCACGCTCACGACCTTTGCGTGCACGTGCGGGTGCACGGTGCCGAGCCCCGGGGCCCAGCCTGGCCGCTCGCGAACCGCGAGCCGGTACACGCCGGCCCCGGCCGCGACGAGGGCGTCGAGGCGCGAGTCGACGAGCTCGCACGCCGCCCGCCGCGCCGTGCTCCAGGGTCCACGGAACGGGGTTTCCTCGTGCGTCGGCGTCGTGCGGCCGGCGATCGCGCGCACCCGCACCCCCCGCGCCATCGCGCGGAGGAGCGCCCGCTGGATCTCGAGGAGGAGCGGGAAGCCGTTCACGGTCCAGATGTGCGAGCGCGCAGTGTCGATGAGCGCGAGGTAGGTTTCGAGCGTGGTCACGTCGCGAAGACCGTGATGGACGACGACCCGCACCGTCGCGTTGCCCGCGGTTTCCTGCGGCAGGACCTCGAACGGCAAGCCTCCGGCGGCCGTCCACGCGTCGAGGAACGAGCGCTCGAGCGCCGCAACCGCCGGTCCCTCCACCCGTGCTCCGGCGTCGAGCCACGGCACCTCGCGCACCGGCGCATCGGGCCCGGGCCCGACCCCGCCCCGCGGAGATGCCGCAGCCGGCCGCGG
>CAZXSG010000471.1:0-4478 GCA_964643185.1 uncultured Holophagales bacterium | reverse complement strand
GGGCGGGGGTGGGCGGGAGCTCGGTGGGAGTTCGAGCCACCGGCGTCTTACGCCTCGGACCGCCCGACTTGAAGGCGCCTTACGCCTTTCTTGATGTGTTCGGGAGTTGCGGCGGCGCGGGCCTGACGGTGCTCTCTCTCACCGAGACCAAGGGGGCCGGCAAGGTCGTGCTCTTCAACCCGTTCCGGTTCCCCCTTTCGGTGAAATCCGTGTCCTATGGCATCGAGGCGAACGGTCAGAAGCTCGGCGGCGGGGGCAAGGACGCGTTCCAGATCCACGGCGGGCGGGAGAGCGAGATCTCGCTGCCCATCGCGGCTCCGAACGCCAGCCTCGTCGCGGCGGCGGGCTCCCTGCTGCGCACCGGCGGAACGATCGACGGGCTCCTGACCGGCGCCATCGCCATCAAGGCGGGCCGCGACGCCATCACGATTCCGCTGCGGATGCCGGGACGCATCGACCTTTCGCGATGAGCCTCGTTCTCTTCCGGGAGCGGGACGGCCGGGTCGCGCGGGTCGTGCTCGACCGGCCGGAGCTGCGCAACGCGTTCGACGAGGAGCTCATCGCGGCGCTCACCGAGACGTTCGACTCCCTGTCGAAGGACGACGGCGTGAGAGCCATCGTGCTCGAGGGCCGCGGCAAGGCGTTTTGCGCGGGAGCCGATCTGTCCTGGATGAAGAAGATGGCCGCGTACACGCTGGGAGAGAACCTCGCGGACGCCGAACGGCTCGCGGCGATGTTCGAGGCGATCGACTCCTGTCCGCGTCCGGTGGTGGCGCGGATCCAGGGCGCGGCGCTGGGAGGCGGCACCGGCCTCGCAGCCGTGAGCGACGTCGTCGTCGCCGAGGAAGGCACGCTGTTCGGCACCACCGAGGTACGCCTCGGCATCGTGCCGGCGGTGATCTCCCCGTACATGGTACGCAAGATCGGCGAGTCCGCCGCGCGCTACTGGTTCACCACGGGTGAGCGTTTCGACGCACAGGCCGCGGCCCGCGCGGGGCTCGTCCACACCGTGGTTCCCGTGGGCAGCCTGGATGCCGAGATCGAGAGGCTCCTCGACGCGTTCCTCTCGAGCGGGCCCGAGGCCGTCTCCGAGGCCAAGCGCCTCGCGACCTCGGCCTCGGCGCGGGCCGCGGCGACCTCGTCCATCGCGGCGAGGCGTGTATCGGCCGAGGGCCAGGAGGGCCTCCGAGCGTTCCTCGAGAAACGGAAGCCGGTGTGGTAGTTCGAAAGCTACTGATCGCCAACAGGGGCGAGATCGCCGTCCGGGTGATCCGGGCCTGCCGGGCGCTCGGCATCCAGACGGTCGCCGTGTACTCCGAGGCCGACGCCACGGCGAAGCACGTGCGCCTCGCCGACGAAGCCGTGCTCCTCGGACCGGCGCCGGCGCGGGAGTCGTACCTCGTCGTGGAACGCATCCTCGCCGCGGCCCGGGAGACCGGTGCAAACGCCGTGCACCCCGGCTTCGGGTTCCTCTCGGAGAACGCCGCGTTCGCCGAGGCCGTGCTCGCCGCCGGGCTCGTCTGGGTGGGCCCGCCACCCGCGGCGATCCGCGCGATGGGCGGCAAGATCCCGGCCCGCGAGCTCATGAAAAAGGCCGGCGTCCCCACCGTTCCGGGCACGCACGACCTTCTCGACGCGGCCGCGGTGGCGGGCATCGGGCTGCCGGCCGTGGTGAAGGCCTCGGCCGGCGGGGGCGGCAAGGGCATGCGGGTCGTGCGCTCCGAGGGCGAGCTCGCCGAGGCCGTCGACGCGTGCCGGCGCGAAGCGCTCGCGGCGTTCGGCGACGAGACGGTCTATCTCGAGAGATATCTCGACCGTCCGCGGCACGTGGAGATCCAGGTGTTCGGCGACGTTCACGGGCGCGTGGTCGCGCTGGGCGAGCGCGAGTGCTCGCTCCAGCGGCGCCACCAGAAGGTCATCGAGGAATCCCCGTCGCCCGCGGTCTCTCCCGATCTCCGGCGGCGGATGGGCGAGGCCGCCGTCGCGGCCGCGAAGAGCGTGGGCTACGTGAACGCGGGCACCGTGGAGTTCCTGCTCGACGCCTCGGGGGAGTTCTACTTCCTCGAGATGAACACGCGCCTCCAGGTGGAGCACCCGGTGACCGAGGAGGCCTTCGGCGTGGACCTCGTGGCGCTGCAGATCGCCGTGGCGAACGGCGAGGCGCTCCCCGCGGATCTCCCCACGGAGCCCATCGCGCACGCCATCGAGGCCCGCGTCTACGCCGAGGATGCCGAGAACGGCTTCCTGCCTCAGACGGGCGACGTGCTCGTGTACGAGGAGCCGGCGGGGCCCGGCATCCGCGTCGAGAGCGGCATCGAGGCCGGTAACACGATATCGATTTACTACGATCCGATGCTCGCGAAGATCGTGGCGCGCGGACGGGACCGCGAGGAGGCGCGCCGCCGCCTCGTGGCCGCGCTCCGGGACACCGTGATCCTCGGAGTCACGACGAACGTTCCGTACCTCCGCCGCGTCCTCGAGAGCGAGGCCGTGGCGGCGGGGGACCTCGATACCGGCCTTCTCGAGAGGTGGTCCCCGCCGCCTCCGCCGCCGCCCGGGGAGCGCGTCTTCTCGGCGGCCGCGAGGGGCTTTGCCTCGACTTCCGGAGGGCTGGCCGGCGGGAAGGGAAGCGCGCGGCCTGGACCCAGGCCGTCCCATCCCGATCCGTTCGCGGCCGGCGCGTTCCGGGTGCTCGCGTGAAGCTCCGCGCTGCCGGCCATCCCGAGGTCGTTTCCGCCGAGCCGCCCGCTGAGCTGCCCGCCGGTACGCGCGTCGCCGTGAGCGGGGGCGTCGCCTGGGTCTTCGACCGGGGCGAGGTCTACCGCGTCGAGAAGGTCGTCCGCGTGCGGGCGGCTGCCGAAACCGAGCACGATCTGCGCGCGCCCATGCCGGGCAAGGTCACCAAGATCTTCGTTGCGCCCGGGAGCGCCGTGCTGAAGGGGGCGCCGCTCCTCGTCCTCGAGGCGATGAAGATGGAGCACCAGATCCGGGCGCCGAAGGACGGAACGGTCTCGAGGATCGTTCCCTCCGCGGGCCAGATGGTCGGGCTCGGCGACGTGCTGGTGGAGCTCGAATGAGCGCTTCCCTCGGCCCGGCCCGGGGGCCCGTGACCGTCGTCGAGGTGGGCCCGCGGGACGGCCTCCAGAACGAGAAGCAACTCGTGCCCCTCGAGGCCAAGCTCGCGTTCCTGAACGCGCTCTCGGCGTCGGGCCTCTCGGTCATCGAGGCCACCGCGTTCGTCTCTCCGAAGGCGATTCCCCAGCTCGCCGACGGCGAGGAGGTCTTCGCGCGCATGGAGAAGCGCGGGGGTGTGCGGTATCCCGTGCTCGTGCCGAACGTGAAGGGCCTCGAGCGCGCGCTGCCCCTCGGTGTCCGCGAGATCGCGGTCTTCACGGCGGCGAGCGAGGCGTTCAACCAGAAGAACATCAACACCTCGATCGACGGCTCGTTCGAGAGGTTCGCTCCGGTGATCGCACGGGCGCGCCTCGAGGGTCTGCGCGTCCGCGGCTACGTCTCGTGCGGTTTCGGCTGCCCCTACGAGGGAGCGGTCGCGCCGCGCAAGGTGGCCGAGGTCGCCGCGCGGCTCCTCGCGGCCGGCTGCGACGAGATCTCGCTGGGCGACACCATCGGCGTGGGCGTTCCCAGCCAGGTTCCCGACGTCGTGGGGGAGACCCGGGCCGCGGGCGTCCCCGCCTTTCGCATCGCGCTCCACTTCCACGACACGCGGGGCACGGCGCTCGCGAACGTGGCCGAGGGGCTGCGCGAGGGCGTGCGGATCTTCGATTCCTCGGCGGGCGGTCTGGGCGGCTGCCCGTACGCGCCCGGGGCCGCGGGAAACCTCGCCACGGAGGATCTCCTGTACCTCCTCCACGGGATGGGTTTCAGGACGGGCGTGAGCCTCGACGCCGTGGCCGAAGCCTCGCGCCTCCTGGCGGGGGTCCTCGGCCGGACGCCGGTTTCGCGGGTGTTCGCCGCCTGGACTGCGGGGCGACCCCTTTCCGCCACTCCTCCCCGGACGTAAACTGCGGTTTCAACGAGTCTTCGAACGTCGACTCCCCAAGGAGCGCGAATGTCCAATCGGATTCTGCTCGCGGACGACAGCCTGACCATCCAGAAGGTCGTGGAGCTGACGTTTTCCGAATCGGGCTGGGAGCTCATGACCGTCGGGAGCGGCGACAAGGCAATCGAAGCGTACGCGAGCTTCCGGCCCGACGTCGTGCTTGCCGATGTCGTGATGCCGGGTCTCTCGGGCTACGAGGTCTGCGAACGTATCAAGCAGAGCGAAGGCGGCGCGCTCGTGCCCGTGGTGCTCCTCACCGGAACCTTCGAGCCCTTCGACCGCGCCCGCGCCGAACGCGTGGGCTGTGATTCCATCGTCACGAAACCGTTCGACTCTCACGCTCTCCAGAACATGGTGGCCGAGCTGGCGCGCCGGGCGCGGGAGGCGCGCGCGCAGGCCGCGTCGACCGCGGCAGCAG
>CAZXSG010000470.1:0-4480 GCA_964643185.1 uncultured Holophagales bacterium | reverse complement strand
GAGGAGGCCGGGATCGATGCGCTGCGTGGTGAGGTCCTGGTAGATCGCGCGGGCGCGCTTCTTCTCGAGGATCACGCCCGGGATGCGCACGTTGCCGTCCCACACCGCGAAGTCGCCCACGGCGCCCGAGGGCGGCAGCGCGAAGCGCCAGGTGCCTTCCTGGATGTCGCCGGTGTGGTTCTCGAACACCTGTCGCACCGAAACGCGCGCGTAGCCGCGGGCGACGCCGACGTCGACGGACATCTCGCGGAGCGAGAGGACCTTCGGATCGGGCCGGCCCGACGATGTGGGCACGAGCTGTCCGGTTTGGGCCGCGAGCGGCAGGGCCAGAAACGGGAGCATGAGAAAACCAGCGCGCCGGAGGCGTTTCGCGGCCCGGAGGGCTGAAAAAAAGCAGAGACGCTTCATGGGTTCTCCAGGGAGGAGAGCGGCAAAGAAACGAGGCCTTCGCTCGTTCCGATGAAGAGGCGGGAGCTGCGATTCACAGGTGAGACGGCAAGAGCGTAGACCGAAGGCGAGGGGAGCGGGAGGTCCACGTGAGACAGATCACGAAGCGAGCGATCGGACCGGAAAAGTCCCTGGCCCTCGGTGCCCACCCAGAGGCGTCCTTCGGCGTCGAGGAGCATCGCGCCCGCGTTCACCTTGAGGCCGCCCGTATCCCGGGCGCGGCCGTCCCCGCCGGAAAGCCGCGTGGACGCAAGGCGTCCCGCGGAGAGCGTCACGAGCGCGACGCCGCCTCCGTATGTGCCTACGAGGACGCCGCCCGGCACCGTCACGAGCGCGGTGACCCAGGGATGGGGGAGCACGCCGTCGCCGGTCGTGGTGCGCTGCGTGACTTTCGAGCCTTCGAGACGGCCGAGGCCCGACGGAGTGCCCACCCACAGGGCGTCGCCGCCTTGTGCGAGGGCGTACGCCTGGTTGCCCGGCAGTCCGTGGAACGCGGAGAGGAGACGCGGACCGGGCAACGCGACGCCCTGGCCGTAGCCCACGGCGAGGCCCGACGGCAGGAGCGCGAGCGAGAACGCAGCGCCCGCGCCCTCGAGCGGCACCGGCTTCTGCCCCGCCCCTTCGATTCGGAATGCTCCGCGCAGGGATGCGACGTACAGCGCGTCGCCCGCGGGCAGCACCGCGTTTACGCCGAAGAGCGCGTCGCCCGGAATCGTGTTCAGCCGGACGTCTCCGCCTGTCAGTGTGGCCGTGGCGAGGCCGCCCTCGAAGAAGCCGGCCCAGAGCGTGTTGCCCGAGATCGCGAGCGCGTTGACGTGCGGGAGCGGGAGCGACGCCGGAGGCCGCGTCCACACGCGCCGCCAGCGCCCGTCCGGATCCTCTGTGAAGAGGCCCGACGCGCTCGCGCCGAAGAGGCGGCCCGACGCTGCGAAGAGACGCGTGAACGGCTCGGGGGCGGAAGTGACACGCGAGCCGCCGTCGGCCGCGAGGGCGAGGACGCTCTCGCCCCCGGGCGTCCGCGCATGGAACCGGCCGGAGACGAACGCTCCCGCGACGCCCTCACCGCCTCGTGGGTGAAGCGCCAGCGCCGGGGGGCGGGGAGGCGCCAGGACAGCCAGGGTGCCGAGCGCGATTCCTACCGGCGTCGCGGCCCAGTGCGTTCTACCTTCGCTTCCGAGGGACTCGATCCACGGGTCCGGCGTGCCCACGGAGACGGGCTCGCCGCTCCCGGAAAGAAGGAAGAGCCCCTGCTCGCCACCGAACGCGATATCGCTTTCCACGAGCGTCAGCGCGCGCACGGGTTTGGTCGACAGCCGTTCCAGGGTCGTGCTGCCGAACGCCGCACGGAAGAGGCCCTCGCGGGCGCCCAAGAGGAGCTCGCCTCCGGGCGTCTCCAGGAACGTGCGTACGTGGAGGAGGCCCCAGCCGGTGCGGGCCTCCTCGTAACGCGAGCTCACGAGGCGTCCCCAGCCGCCCCGCTCGAACGCGAGGACGGGCGTGCCGCGCCACGCGGCGGCGGCGGAGAGGCGGAGGGTCGGGAAGCCCTCGCGAACGTCGAGCGACGGGGAGTCGCCCCGGGCGAAGTGGAGACCCGAACCGCCTGCCACGAGGAGCCCGTCGGGCAGGGCGACGACGCCGGAGACCGAGCCGTCGCCCTGGAGGACCGCGCCCTCGTAACGCCGCTCCGGCACGGCCGAGAACGAGAGCGGGCGTTCGCGTTTCTCCGCGAGGCGCTCGGGCGAGGCCGCGTCGCGCACGCGGCGGTCGAGGCGGAGGAAGATGACCGATCCCGCCGCGGCCGCGACGAGAAGCAGCACGGAGAGGGGGAGGAGGGCCCTTCGGAGCCTGCTAGAGCGGACGGGCGGGACGGTCATCACCCGGCCTCACTTCAAGATGTGTGCCGAAGGAAACGAGGCGGGGAGGGAGCTCCGTTCTCCGAAGCGGAGCATTTTGCTCCACTTCGGAGAATCGCCTCACCTCTTGAAGAAGCCCGATTGCGGTGGGGGTCCGCCGGGAGCCGCACCGGAGGGGCTCGGCGCGCCACCGCTGAGGCGCTGGTTGAGGTCCTTGATGCGCTCGTTGAGCTGCGCGACCTTGGTCGCGGCTTCCTGACGCGTGCGCTCGTTCTCCTGACGGAGGCGGTTGATCTCGCCCTCGAGATCGGCGCCCTGCATCGCACGCGCCTCGACGAGCCGGTCGCGCTCGCGGATGTCGCCCTCGAGAGCGGCGATGACCTCTTCCTTCTCCTGGATCCGGAGACGGAATTTCTCGTCCTGCTCCTCGTAGAGCTTCTTGATGTCCATGAGCTCCATGATTGCGGAGAAATCGTTCGGGGATGGGGCCATGACGCCTCCTCGGAACTTTTCCTCGATGTTCGGGAAGAGCTTCCTGAGCTTGAGTGAGAGGTCTTCGGGATCCGTCGACAGGGCCATGGCCTTGTCGATGTCGATGACGCCGTTGGCGAGCAGCGCGATGAGCGACTGGTTCATCGTCTGCATCTTGTAGTAGCCGACCGACTGCTCCATCTCCTCGAGGATCTCCTTCGTCTCGCCGGTCTCGATCTGCTTGGCGATCTTGGGAGAGTTGATGAGAACCTCGCAGACGGGGACCTGTCCGGTGCCGGTGGACTTCTCGATGAGGGCCATCGAGACGATGGCCTTGAGCACGAGGGCCATCTGCCGGCGGAGCTGGTTCTGCTGCCCCTGGGGGCAGGAGTCCATGACGCGGTCGATGGTCTGGGCCGCGCTGTTGGTATGGAGCGTGGAGAAGACGAGGTGGCCCGTCTCGGCGGCCGTGATGGCCGTCGCGATGGTCTCCCAGTCGCGCATCTCACCGATCATGATGACGTCGGGGTCCTGCCGCATCGCGTTGCGCAGCGCTTCCTGGAACGAGATGGTGTCCGTCCCCATCTCGCGCTGACACACCGAGGCCAGGTTGTCCTGGAACAGGTACTCGATGGGGTCCTCGATGGTCACAATGTGAACGGGATGCCGCTCGGTGATCGTCTTGATGATGGCCGCGAGCGACGTGGACTTGCCCGAGCCCGTCGGACCCGTGACCAGCACGAGGCCGGCGGGCAGGTCGGCGAACGTGCCGATGACGTCGGGCAGGTTGAGGTCTTCCAGGCGCGGAATGGGGAACGGGATGCGCCGGAAGACGGCCGTCCAGGAGCCGCGCTGCAGGAAGATGTTGCCGCGGAACCGGGCGACGCCGGTGATGCCGTAGCCGATGTCGACCGCGTAGTTGGCCTGCAGCTTCTCGCGCTGGTAGGGCGTGAGAATGGTCAGCACCATGTCCTCGATCTCCTTCGGCTGAAGGGGATCGGTTTTCAGGGGGACCAGCCGCCCGTTGATGCGCAGGAGCGGTGGACGCCCGGGCTTCAGATGGAGGTCTGAAGCCTCTTTCTTGGTGACGAACTTGAGCAGTTCGGTCAGATCCATTCGCGCTCTCTACCTTGTGTTCGTACGCTAGCAGGGCCGGGGGGAAAACGGAAGGAAGGTCGGTGAGCCGAGGCACACGGATCGAGAAACCCCAGGATCAAGTTGCGGCCTTTCGGGCCTCCACGAGCTCGCGGCGGATGGCCTGCTCCCGCGACGTGCGGTCGAGCAGCTCGCGCCGGTCGAGGAACGTCACGAGCCGCGGAGCCGAGAGTTCTTGCGCCGCGGCTCGGTGCAGAGAGACGGGAATCGGCGGCACCGAGACCGCGGCGACCCGCGCGAGCTCCATGTCGTCGGGCTCGCCATCGAGCCGGTCCTCGGGCTGCGCGGGCCTCAGAAAGGCCGAAAGGGCCGCACCCGAGAGCTCGGCCTCGAGGCGGCCGGTGAGCGCGAGGAAGGCCGGGTTCGCGCCCAGGATCTCCTCCGAGCCGCCCTCCACGAGGACGGCCGGAATCGGGAGCACGGCGAGCGCGAGCCGCAGCGCCGGGAGCGTGGGCGCTGCGCTCGCGGCCTCGCGCTGCGAGACCGCGCGCCCCGCGAGGAGGCGTGCCGCGGCACGGAACATCGCGAGGCTCGTGACGCCGAAGGGCTCGGAC
>CAZXSG010000469.1:0-4492 GCA_964643185.1 uncultured Holophagales bacterium | reverse complement strand
CGGAGGGCTGAACGAGTTCAGAACGAGCGCCGGAGGCGTTTCCCGGCCCAGAGGGCTGAGTGGATTCCGTCACGGCGCGCGAGTCTACCGTGCGGCGTTGCCGTCGGTGTTAACGCGATCCACCAGCGTTGCGATCGTCGCGCCCCAGCCGCCGCGGCCCGGCTCGGCATCCCGGAAGAACGTCACGAGGGGCGACCTCGCGAGCGTCGCCCTCACGGTTGCCCGCTGCGCGCCGATGCCGCGTCCGTGGATGAGACGCACCTCCCGGAACCCGCGCAGGACGGCCTCCTCCAGATAGCTCTCGACGACCTGCGCGGTTTCGTTGGGCTTGAAGGGATGGAGGTCCAGCGCGTCCTCGATGGGAATCTCGACCGGATCCGGTTCGTCGTCCATCGTCACGAAACGATTTTCGGCCCAAGGTGGAGAATCGGGGCATGAACCGTTTCTCATCCTCCTTTGCCCTCGTCGCCCTCCTCCTTCCCGGCGCCCTCGGCGCCGCGCCTCCGGCCGCCAAGCCCCGCGTCGCCGTCCTCGAGTTCAAGGACAAGGTGAGCGGCTATTCCTGGTACCAGGCGGGCCGCGCCGCCCAGGACATGCTCGTGACCGAGCTCGTGAACGGCGGCAAGTACCGCGTCGTCGAAAGGGAGCGCATGGAAGCGCTCCTCGCCGAGAAGAACCTCTCCCTCTCCGGCGACGTCGACGCGAAGACGGCCGTCCAGATCGGAAAGATGCTGGGGGTCGAGTACCTCATCGCCGGCTCGGTGACGGAGCTGGGTGTTTCCAACAAGGGCGTCAACGTGCCCTCGGTCTTCGGCCGCATCCCGTCGGTGAACGTGCGGTCGCAGAAGATGGAGGCGGCGCTGGACGCGCGCGCGTTCTCGACCTCGACGGGCGAGATCGTGTGGGCGTCGAGCCAGAAGGACTCCTCGTCCGACGCGAGCGTGTACGTCGCGGGCGCCGGCGGCGGCGTGGAGGATCGCGGCAAGCTCGACAAGATCCTCCGGCCCGTGGTGAAGAAGCTCGCGAGCTCCCTCGACGAGAAGCAGCTGCCCACCACCGGTCTCGGCGGCACCGCCGACGCCTCCGGGATCGTGGGGAAGATCGCGAAGGCCGACGGCGGAACGATCTTCGTCAACGTGGGCGCAGAGGCCGGCGTGAAGGAAGGCGACACGTTCGACGTCGTGCGCACGGGCGACGTCATCAAGGACCCCGACACCGGCGAGGTCCTCGGCTCGAACGAAACCAAGGTGGGCCGGGTGCGCATCACCGCGGTGAAGGGCCCCCGTCTCTCGCAGGCCGAGACCGTCTCGGGCAGTGGCTTCAAGACCGGCGACGTCTTGAAGTCCCCGTAGACGGGCTACCTGAGGCTGCAGGCCTCGTCGAAGCCGCCGTCGCAGGCCTTGCGCGCGTAGCGCCGGGCCTCGGCGGCCTCTCCGCGCGACCACGCGTGGAGCGCGCGGGCGTACGCCACGTTCGAGGCGTCGGGCGCTCGCTCCTCGGCCTTCTGGAGCTCCTCGTCGAGGTCGCCGCGCACGTCGGCGAACGCGAGCCCGAGGATCCACGCGCGGTCCGGCCCGGGATTCCGTCCGTGGCCCGAGATCTCCTCGCCCACGAAGCGCAACGTGCGCCCGTGCGGCTGCGCCGTGCCGAACCCGCGTTCGAGAAGCTGCCAGGCCTCGGCATCCCTGCCATCGGCGAACGCGACGGCCGCTCGCGAGAACGAGTAGAGAAGGCGTCCCGAGGCGGACTGCCGGCCCCGCTGGCTCTCCACCCGTCCCATCGCCTCCACGAAGTCCTCGCGCCGCAGCCGGCCGTCGGGCTTTCGGGTGTGGTCGAGCGCGGCGGCTGCGTGCGCGAGCGTCGTGTCCGAGGACATCGTGCGCGGAAGCAGCGGCTCGCGGGGGAGGGGCTGGGCCTTCACGGGCTCGGGCTCGGCCGTCGTGGGAACGTTCGCGGGGACGCGCGCGGGCGGCGCCTTCGGTGTCGTGGGCTCGGTGGGCTGGGGCTTCGGCGCGGCCGTCTCGATCGCGACGGAGGGCGTGAGCGCGGCGTCCTTCGGCGCCGCGGGGGGCTCCGTCGGCAACGGCGCCTGAGCAGGCTCGGCGCTTCCGCCGGGCGCTGTCGCGGGAGGTTCCGCGGCGCTCACCGCCGAGGAGGGCGTCGTAACGCTCGCCACCGGAATGGGTGCGGGGCCCGTGCCGGGACGGTTCAGAAGGTAGACGCCGAGGCCGCCGGCCACGACGACGGCCGCGAGGCCGCCCGCGAGGGGGGCCCGGGGCGGACCGGACTGCGCTCCCGAGGGCGGAGCCGTCAGCGAGGCGGGTGGACCCGAGCGTCGCTCCGTGACGACCGTGGCGGCCTGGGAGACGTCCGACGCGGGCAGCACGGGGGCCGTCGGCGTGGGCGCGAGGGGTTCGCCGGCATAGACGGCCGTGGGCGCGGAAAGGGGAACTCCCAGAGCGCCCGCGAGCGCTCCCACGAAGGCGCGGCAGCTCGGAAAGCGCGCCGCGGGATCCTTCGCGAGCGCCCGTGCGAGCACGGCGTCGACCGCCTTCGGGAGATCCCGAGCGAGGGAGGTGACCGAGGGCGGTGTCTCGTGGACGTGCTGGTGGAGGATCGCGAGCGGCGAATCGCCGATGAACGGCACGCGGCCCGTGAGCATCTCGAAGCCCATCACGGCGAGGGCGTACTGGTCGGCCGTGGCGTCGAGGGGACGGCCCATGGCCTGCTCGGGCGCCATGTAGAGCGGCGTGCCCATCACGGTGCCCGTCGCGGTGAGGCCCGAGGCGGCGCTCGCCGAGCGGGCGAGACCGAAGTCCGCGAGGAGCGGCCGGCCCGTCGAATCGAGGAGCACGTTTCCCGGCTTGATGTCGCGGTGCAGGATCCCGCGCGAGTGCGCGTGGTCGAGAGCCTCGCCGATGGCCGAGAGCCAGGTGATGGCGATCTGCGGCGAGGCGGCCTGCATGCCGCGGCGCAGCGTGCCGCCGGGCACGAGCGGCATGACGAGGAACGAGACCTCCTCGCCACCGACGCTGGCTGCGCCGAAGTCGTACACGGGGAGCACGTTCGGGTGCTCGAGACCGGCCACGAGGCGGGCCTCGCGGAGGAATCGCTCGACGAAGGAGGGGTCCTGCGCGATCGGGCCGTGCATCACTTTGACGGCGACGCGTCGATGGAGCACGGAGTCCTCCGCGGAGAAGACCTCGGACATGCCGCCCGCGCCGACGCGTTCGAGGAGCTTGTAGCGGCCGAGCACGGTGCCAGGAGCGAGCGCCATCGGGCGGAAGTTATACGCCGCGCGCGAGAATCGCGGCGTGACGGACGCTTACCTTCCGACGCTTCACCCCCGCAGCCATCGCGAGAACCGCTACGTGTACGTGGTGAGGTCGCGGCGGGCCGGGGGCCTCTCGGTGGGCATCAACCTCGATCCGCAGAAGACCTGCAACTTCGACTGCGTGTACTGCGAGGTGATCGACCGGAAGGCTCTCGAGCGGAAGACGGGCCGTCCCCCGATCGCGAGGGCCGACGTCCTCGCGGAGCTGACCGATGCCCTCGCACGGCTCGGGAGCGGGCCCGACCCCGTACGCGATATCGCGTTCGCGGGGGACGGTGAGCCCTCCACGTTTCCGGGGTTCCTGGACCTCGTGCGCGGGGTTTTCGACGTGCGCGACGCGGCCCGGCTCGACGTGCCCGTCGTGGCCGCTGCGCTCGCCGGTGTCCTCATCCACATACACAATGACAACCTGGGTCTCGGGCCGCGGGGTTGTCGAGGTGGCCGTCGCGGCACGGTTGGACGTGCCCGTCGTGCTCATCACCACCGGCGGCGGGCTCGAACGGGAGGAGTTGCGCGAGGCGCACGATCTCTTCGCGGCTGGCGGTGTCGTCTTCTGGATCAAGCTGGACGCGGGTACCGGGCCCTTCTTCAAGGCCGTCTGCCGCACGGCGATCCCCTTCGACAGGATCCTCGCGAATCTCGAGGCCGCAGCGAAGCGGCACCCCGTCGTGATCCAGTCGCTCTTCTTCCGCCACGACGGCGTCTCACCGGAGGCCGCGGAGATCGCGGCCTGGGCAGAACGACTCGCCGAAATCGTGGCCCGGGGAGGCACCCTCGGCGGCGTGCAGGTCTACACCGTCGCGCGCGAGACCATGGAGCCCGGCGTCACGCCGCTCACGAAGGACGAGCTGGAAGCGATCGCGAGCGCAGCGCGCGCAGCCGTGCCCGGCGTTCCGATCGAGACGTTCGTCTGATTCGAAGGGGCCGGTGTTCAGCCGCGACAGAAAAAGGCGAGCGAAGCGAGCGGAGCGGAAGGGTTCGGGAAACCCATAACTGGGTTTCCCGAGGCACTACAACTCTGCTTCTTCTTCCGACATCGCCCCGTAGAGCACGACGTGCCCCGGCCCCATGCGCACGGCGTCGTCGGCGCTCTCCTCCGCGCGGAGCGCGAGACTCGACGCATCGAACGCGTCTTCGGGGTAGGCCGCGATTCCGGCC
>CAZXSG010000468.1:4183-4506 GCA_964643185.1 uncultured Holophagales bacterium | reverse complement strand
AAGAAGGCATGAGCAACACGGCGGCTGCCGTCCTGGCACCGGTTTCGAGGCTCGTCACCGCGGTGCGGTCGGCCTACCGCGGTCCGGCAGTGGCCGTCGAGGACGCGGTCGTCTGCCTCCTCGCCCGGGGACATCTCCTCATCGAGGACGTGCCGGGCGTCGGCAAGACGACGCTGGCTTCGGCCGTGGCCCGCGCGCTGGGCGTCGGCTTCCACCGCGTGCAGTTCACTCCGGACACCCTGCCCTCGGACATCATCGGGCTCTCCATCTGGAACTCGCGCTCGAACACGTTCGAGTTCCATCCGGGTCCGGTGTTCACGCCC
>CAZXSG010000468.1:2975-4173 GCA_964643185.1 uncultured Holophagales bacterium | reverse complement strand
CCGTCCTCCTGGCCGACGAGATCAACCGCGCGACGCCGAAGACGCAGGCCGCGCTGCTCGAGGCGATGAACGAACGGGCGGTCACGGTGGACCGCGAGACGCGGCCGCTGCCCGCACCGTTCCTCGTGCTCGCGACGCAGAACCCCGTGGAGTACCTGGGCACCTACCCGCTGCCCGAGTCCCAGCTCGACCGCTTTCTCATGCGCATCTCGCTGGGCTACCCGGCGCCGGAGGAAGAGAAGAAGCTGATGCTCTCGGGCGGAGCGGGGAAGACCCTGGGCGCGATGACGCAGGCGCTCACGCTCGAGGAGCTCGAGACGGCGCAGACGGCCGTCGCGAACGTGACCGTCGCCGACAAGCTCCTCGACTACGTGCTCGCGATCGTGCAGGCGACGCGCTCCTCGCGCGACCTCATCCTGGGCGTCTCGCCCCGCGGCTCGCAGGGCTTCTGCCGTGCGATGCAGGCCCGCGCGCTCGTGGCGGGACGGCCGTATGCGACTCCCGACGACGTGAAGCGCGTGGCGCTCCCCGTGCTCGTCCACCGCGTGCTCTCCTCCACACCAGGTGCCCTCGATGGCGGCGCGGGACGTCGCGAGCGCGAGGCCATCCAGCGCATCCTCGACGAGGTCCCCGTACCACTCTAATTTTCCTGGGGGCACCATGGCCGGTGCCCCCAACCCCCTCCGAGCCAATCACTGTCTTTTCCGGGCAAGGAGCACGCTGACGATGAAGTCCACCCTTCGCGCGCGGATTTCCCGTCTCATGGAGACGGACATCCTCGTGCGCATCACGAACATGGGGCTGGGCTTCATCCTCATGACGCTGCTCGTCGCGGTGGGTGCGACGAACACGGGGAACAACGGGCTCTACATTCTCGTCTCCGTGCTGTTCGGCGCGCTCGTCGTCTCGGGCATCGTGTCGCGCAGGAACGTCGAGCGGCTCACCGTGAAGCTCGACGGACCGATCGAGATCTTCGGGGCGCGGCCCACGAGGTTCGCGCTCACCCTCCGGAACGACGGCCGGCTGCCGCGCCGGGCGCTCCTCGTGAAGATCTCGGGCTCCACCGTGCCTCTCCTCGTGCCGTTCGTCGCCCCGGGCGAGACGGTGCGCAAGCCCGTGGACCTCGTCTTCCCCAAACGCGGCCTCCGCCGCATCGAGAGCGTCCTCGTGTACAGCGGCTATCCCATCGGCCTCTTCC
>CAZXSG010000468.1:0-2965 GCA_964643185.1 uncultured Holophagales bacterium | reverse complement strand
GGTCCGGCGCCACCCCGTGCGCGAGGGGGGGCTCGTGTTCCCCGCGCTCGTGCCCGGGACTCCGCCGCCGCCCGATGCGAGGAGCGCCGACGACGGCCGGCCCCGCGGGGATCGGAGAGGCCGGGCCTCGGAGGTGCGCCATCTGCGTGAGGCCGTTCCCGGTGACGACCCGAGGGACGTCCACTGGCGCCAGTCCGCCAGACAGGGACAGCTCTTCGTCAAGGAACGCGCCTCTGAAGAAGGGCGAGACGCCTTGGTCGCGCTGGACCTCGCGGTGCCGCCCGGCGACGGGGAGGTGGAGCGCTTCGAGCGTGCCGTGTCCGAGGCGGCGAGCCTCGCGCTCCATCTTCTCGGCAAGAGCGACCGCGTGGGTCTGCTCGTGGGCTCGACGCTGGTGCCGCCCGGCTCCGGGGCGGGGCAACGGCGGGCGATTCTCGAGACGCTCGCTCTCGTGACGAGGGACGGATCCGGCGGCGCTCCGGCCGCGCTGCCTTCGGGGGCCATCGTCTATACGGTCCGTGCCCGGAGCGCATCGGCATCTGTGCCCGGAAACGCCTCCGGCGCGCTTCCTGAATTTGTTCAGCCCTCCGGGCCCGGAAACGCCTCCGGCGCGCTTCCTGAAGCCCCCCGGAGCGCGGCTTGAGCGAACCTCTTCCCGAGAATCTCCCGTTCCGCAAGGAGCGCCTCCTCTCCCTGGGAACGCTGTCGCTCCTCGCGCCCATCCCGCTGGCACTGACGTTCACGCTCGAGCCCGCGATCCTCGTGGTGTTCCTGGCGATCCTCGGCGCCTTCATGCTGCGGGTGCGCCAGGGCCGGATTCCGTTGCTGCCCAACTGGGTCCTGAACGTGGCCGCCGTCCTCTACCTCTTCGTCTTCGCGCTGGATCTCCGCGCCGGGAGCCGGAGCCTCCTCAAGACGACGATTCACCTGCTGCTCTTCGTGCTTCTCCTGAAGCTCGCGTCGGTGCGCCGCGAGCGCGATTTTTCGGTGTGTCTCACGCTCATGGGCTTCCTGTTCCTCGGCTCGGTCGCGACGGCCTTCCACGTTTCGATCGTGGCCTTCGTCGTCGTCTTCGCCGCGGTCGCCTGGCCGATCCTCGTGAGGTGGGCGCTCTGGCGCGATCTCGCGACGGCGGAGGACGAATGGCGACGTGAGAATCCCGGCGATCTCGTGGTCGACCGGCGCTCGATCGCGTCGTCGATCGCCGCCTGCTTCCTCCTCGCGATTCCCTTTTTCGTGCTGCTTCCGCGCATCAAGGCTCCATTTCTCAAGGGCATCGCGGAGGGCCAGGAGATCTCGACGGGCTTCTCCGAAGAAGTCGATCCGAACCGGTCCGGCCCCCTCAAGCTGAGCGACAAGGTCGTGATGCGCCTGACGCCGGAGGGCAAGCTGCCCGTCGGCCAGTCGCTCTACGTTCGGGCGCTGGCGTTCGCGCGATTCGATGGCGTCACGTGGCACAAACCCGAGGAGCCGGGGCTGCCCGTGAGCGCGCGCACCGGGGGCGTGCTGCCGCTCGTCCCCGCGGCCCGGGTGAAGCCGGACTCCCGGCAAGTGCTGCGAATCGACCTCCAGCCTCTCCAGAGCCGGTACATCCCGTATCCCGAGGGGGCCGTGGGCCTCCGCTTCGGGGCCGCCATGGGCCGCGTGCCGTTCGTGACGGGAGAGCGCGACTTCGCGCGCAACTTCCGGCTCTCGGTGGAGCCCGACCGCACGATTCAATACGAAGCGCTCGTGGGTGGCGCTCCCGTTGCCGAGCTCGGCGTCCCGCTCCCGAACGACCCCACGCGGCGGGGCCTCGACTCCCCGCGCGTGCGCGCGCTGCTCGAGGAGATCCTGGGACAGCCCGTCGGGAACGTGCCTCCGATGCGCGTCGCGTCGCGCATCGAGACCCACCTCGCGACGACGTACACGTACACGCTCCAGGTGACGAAGGGTGGGGCGAATCCCGTTGAAGAGTTCCTGTTCGAGAGGAAGGCCGGCTCGTGCGAGTCGTTCGCGAACGCGATGGCCGTGATGCTCCGGGAAGCCGGCATTCCCAGCCGGTTCGTGACGGGATTCTCCGGCGGCGAGGTGGGCCTCTTCGGAACCTACGTCCTCGTGCGGGGCCGCGACGCGCACGCATGGGTCGAGGCCTGGTTGGGCCCCGAGCTGGGCTGGCGGCTCTTCGACCCGACGCCCACGGAGGGCCGGCCATCGGTCGTCGAGGTGCCGCTCTCCAGGCGGCTCTCTCAGGTGACCGACGGCATGGAGTACTTCTTCGACCGCTTCGTGCTGGGCTTCTCGCAGAGCGAGCAGGCCTCGCTCGCCGAGAGGGTGCGGGAGGCCTTCGTGGCCGCGGCCGATTTCCTCCGCGGGCTCCTGGCCGCGCTACGCGAAGGAGCCGGCGCCGGTTTTCTCGCCGTTCTCGCGCTGTCCCTGCTGGCGCTCGTGGGGCTGCTCCTCGTCCTCGTGAGGAAGGTGAGGCACCTTTTCGGGCCGGCGCTCCCTCCCGCCACGCGCGCCTACGAGAGGCTCCGTCGGCTCCTCCGGCGGGCGGGAGCCCCGGTGTCGCCCGCGAGCGCTCCGGCCGAGACGCTCGCGGCGGCGGCGTCGATGGGGGCGGGCGGTCCCGCGCGGGAGATCGTGCTGGCCTACGTGGAGGAGTCCTTCAGCGGCGAGGTGGCGCCCGAGAGGCGCGCGCTTCTCGAGAACCTCCTGGCCGACGTGCGGGCCACCCTCCGCAAGAAGCCCGCTCAGTAGGCGTTGCGGTTCGCGAAGCCCGTGCGCAGCGTGAGCCAGAGGATCTTGAGGTCGAGCCCCAGGCTCCAGTTCTCGATGTAGTAGAGGTCGTACTCGAGCCTTTCTGTGAGGCTCGTCGCCCCGCGCAGCCCGTTCACCTGGGCCCAGCCCGTGATACCGGCGCGAACCCGGTGGCGCAGCCTGTACTGCGGGATCCTCCCCTTGAACTCCGCCACGAACCCCGGCC
>CAZXSG010000467.1:0-4506 GCA_964643185.1 uncultured Holophagales bacterium | reverse complement strand
GTGCCAAGCCGGATCCCGAGCTCTTCAAGAAGATCATCCGGTGCCACAAGGGCGAGCGGGCCGTGGTGCCGCACGCGGAGGGGCCGGTGACGATCGACGTCACGGCGCTCCAGGTGGGCTCGCCCCGCAAGTGGTCCTACCGGCAGGACAGCGGCTCGGGCGACGAGAACACCCTGGTCTATCCGGTGAAGGCGACCTACACCGAGCGCACCTACTATCGAACCCGCACGGAGCTCGGAGAGGACTGGATCCGCGTCCTGAACTTCTACGTGGACTCGTTCGGCGAGTGGCGTATCGGCTCGGAGGAGCCGGTCAAGCCGCCGGTCGTGAAGTCCGTGCCCCGCAAGTAGGGGTCTTCAGCGCGACTCGTAGGCCTTGCGCGCGAGAACGCGGTCGCTCTCGTCCCGGCTCTCGGTGACCAAGACCTCGTACGTCGCGCCGCCCTTCGGAACCCGCACGACGACGTGACCGTGCCGGCTCGCGAGCCGATCGGCGCGCGGTCCGATGGTGTTCGCCGTCGCCTCGCGGAGCTCCAGCACGTAGACGTCCCGCGGACCCGGGTAGGCCCCGGGAGCCATGAGCCGCTTGACCACGTCGGGCGCCGGATGGGTCGCGTTCCATGCAGGGGCGACGTGCACCCGGGGCTTCGTGGTCGCGAGCCAGTACGGGTTCGTGTTGTCGATCGAGCCGTGGTGTCCGATCACCGAGACGTCCAGCGGTCCCAGCACCTTCGCGAGGGGCGTCTCGAGGTCGGTCCAGGCGGGCTCGCCGGGATCGGGGACACCGGGCAGGTCGCCGCCCGTGAAGTAATCGAACGCGCCGAGCCGGATGCGCAGAGCGATGCTACACATGTTCTCGTCGGGGAGGCCGGGGGCCGAAGCCACTGGGACGGGAGGAAACACCGACAGGGCTTCGTCGCCCTTTCCGGTCCACACCTCGCCGTTCGAGGCGACGATGCGCAGCTCGAAGCCGGCGGCGGACTCGACGATCTGATCGGCCCGACCGGGCCGCGCGCGCTCCACCCGGGCGCCCGAGGCCGTCACGATCCCGAGCGCCTCGCGGTAGGGAGCGAGCACCTGCGGGATCGCGGGCACCGGATCCGCGTATTCCGGCCAACCGCGGTCGATGACCCGCTTCACGGGGATCTCCTTCGCGAGGTCGGCGAGACCGTTCACGTGGTCGACGTGGATGTGCGTGAGAAGCACGGTGTCGAGGGCTGAGGCAAGGCCAGCAGCTCCGAGCTGGCGTTTTGCGTATCGAGCGATCGAGGTTCCCGCTGGGCGGGACGCATCGGGGAAGACATCGGCTCCGGGCAGCTTCAGCGCCGAAGCGTCCCCGGCGTCGACGAGCAAGGAAGTGCCGTTCGGCAGGATGAAGAACGTCGCGTTGCCTGCGCCCGTGGCGATGTGGTGGATGTCGAGCGTGCCCGGCGTCCAGGGAGGCAGCGACGGTGAAACGGGTTCCGTGGCGGCGAGGACGGCGGGCAGGACCAGGAGCATCGCGAGAGAACGCATGAGGCTGATACGTCGGGAGCGGTGCGAGGTTCGAAGGTCGACCGCCAGGGTCGGTGCTACGCTTTTCCGCGATGTCGTCCCTTCCCGCACCCCGGCGCCAGGCCACCTACGACGATCTTCTGGCCCTGCCGCCCCACATGATCGGCGAGATCCTCGGCGAGGATCTCATCGTGTCGTCGAGGCCGGCCGCGCCTCATGCGCGGGCGACGTCCGTTCTTGTCGGCGACGTCGTCGGTCCCTTCGACCGCGGACGCGGAGGACCGGGTGGCTGGTGGATCGTATTCGAGCCCGAGATGCACCTCGGACGCCATGTAATCGTGCCCGACATCGCGGGGTGGCGTCGCGACAGGATGCCCGTGTTTCCTTCGGCGCCGTTCTTCACGCTCGCGCCGGACTGGATCTGCGAGGTCGTGTCGCCGGGTTCCCAGCGAATCGATCGGGTACGCAAGCTGCCCATCTATCTGGAGCACGAAGTGGCCTGGGCCTGGCTGGTCGATCCCATCGCCCGCACTCTTGAAATCTTCGAGCGGACCATCGACCGCTGGACACTCTTCGGGGCTCACGGCGCTAACGAGGTTGTGCGGGCCGCGCCGTTCGACGCGATCGAGATCGAGCTCGAGGGCTGGTGGGTTCCTGGCGGACACGACCCCGGCGACGAAGCCTCGTCGTCCGGGTGATCGGGTCATGAGCAAGGACGTCACCGTCAGCAAGGGGGTCCTCATCGGGCTGGCCGCCAGCGCCGTCTGTGGGCTCGTCGCCGTCGCGTTCCTCCTCGGCCGTCTCTCGGGCCGGAGCGAAGCACCCGCTCCGCCACAGAGCGCGGCGTCGACCCCCCAGATCGAGTCGCAGCCCTCCGTGCAGCAAGCGGCCGCTCCCTCGGAGGTCCCGGCGCGACCCTACGAGCTCCAGCCCGAGGGCAGAACGTCCGCCGCGCCGCAGGGATACGAATCCCGGCCCGCGGGATCTCCCGTTGAGCTCGGGCCCATGCTGGACGCTGTTCCGACCCCGGCTCCATCCCCGGCCTCCCGGGGGGACGCGCCCTCCGAAACGACCCGTGCGGAGGTCGCGAGATACCTCGACGCCGTCGACAACATCGGAGCGGGAAAGATCGGCGAGGGAGAAGGGGTCGCCAACGAGATGGCGGCCGCGCTCGTGAGAGGCGACACCTCGGGTCTCGACAGGATGATCCGGGATACGGAGGGAGCTCGCACGAAGCTCCGGGCGCTCGTGCCTCCGCCTGTCTGCGCGACGCACCACCGCGAGAGCCTGGGGAGCGTGGACGACGCACTGGAGATGCTCGGAGCCCTGAAGACGGCGATGCAGTCGCCGGATCCGGCCGTACAGCTCGCGAGCGTGGCGGGGCGAGCCACGGACCTTCGCACGCGGGCCGAGGCCGTACAGAGAGAAGAGCAGTCGCTGCGTCAGCGCTTTGGCTTGACGCGCTGATTTTCAGCACGTGAAAAAAGGAAAAGGCGTCGCGCACGAACTGCGCGACGCCGATGATCAGGGAGTTGGCCGTCAGTCGCCGCGGTTGTTGTCCCTGCGGTCGTCTCTGCGGTCGTCCCTGCGATCCCTGCGATTCCTGCGGTCGCGGCGATCGTCGCGGTTCTCGGAGCGCCAGCGGCGGTAGTCCTCACCCTCGACGATGCGCTGGTTGGACCAGTGGCCCGGCTCGTAGCGCCAGCCGCGACCTTCGCGAACGTAGCGGGCCTGCACCCAGCGCACGCCGCGCGTCTCGGGGCGGTCCCAGCGGCCGTCGATCCAGACCCAGTCGTTGCCCTGCCAGTCCCAGGAGCCGCCGACCCAGGTGTGGTAGCGGTCGGGACGCTGAGGCCTGCGCTCCACGCGCAGGCGCGGGGGAGCCGTGTGGCCCACGCGGACCTCGAGGTGCGGGATGGGAATCTGAACATGCAACTGGGCAGGTGCCGGGGCCGTCGTCAGTACCGCAAACGCCATCACGGCGAGGATCTTGGCGAAGTTCTTCAACATGTCTTGCCTCCTCCCCATTCACTGCAAGGGGTGTGCCGCGCGTCGGGTGGCCGCGAATGCGATGCTCAGGAGCGCCCTGTTTCGTGGCCCGCGTCACTCATTTCGGGAGGCCCGATGCGACAGCGGTCCCTTCGAGCATCCCTCGCACCCGCTTCACCAGCTCGGCAGAGGTGAACGGTTTCGAGATGAACTCCACGTCGTCACCCGACGCGGACGTCTTCGCGGATCCCCGCTCGACGCGACCCGACATGATGAGGACCTTCAGTCCGGCGCACCGGCCGCGCAGGCTTGCTGCGAGCTCCAGTCCGCTGCCGCCCGGCATGGACATGTCGGTGAGGACGAGGGCGATGGGTCCGCTCTGCCCGGTGTGTGCGGCGAACAGCACCTCGGCTTCCTGCCCGTCTGCGGCCTGGAGGATCCGATACCCCGCGTACTCGAGGGCGCGCCGAGCCAGCTCGCGCACGCCCCTGTCGTCCTCGACGAGGAGCAGGGTCTCGAGGGAGCCCTCCCGACGGCGGATCGCCGACTGTCCGCGCTGGCGCGGGGGCGGCTCCGTTGCGCGGGGCAGGTAGATCTTGAACGTCGTGCCCAGCCCGGGCTCACTGTAGACCCACACGTAGCCTTTGCTCTGCTTCACGATGCCGTAGATCGTCGACAGACCCAGGCCCGTTCCCTTCCCGGCCTCCTTCGTGGTGAAGAACGGCTCGAAAAGATGCTGCTGGGTTTCCTTGCTCATTCCCGTGCCGGTGTCGGTCACGGAGATCATCACGTAGGTGCCCTTCGCGATCGCCTGCTCGGCCAGGTTCTGGCTCCGCACCCCGAACTCGTCGAGCTCCCGCCGGGTCAGGCCCCGGAGCCGGGCGACGTTCTCGGCGGTCTGGCCCATGGCGATGTAGGCGTCGGGGAGCTGGCCGTCGGTGCGTGGGTCCTGCCAGTCCTGCCCGCCCTGCGCCAGCTCGGCGGTGCGGGTGTCGGCGGTCTCGAACAGCTGGTTCCTGGTGTC
>CAZXSG010000466.1:0-4508 GCA_964643185.1 uncultured Holophagales bacterium | reverse complement strand
GGGGGGGCGCGACGGGCCCGCGATCGAACCTGCGAGGCCCGAGGCTGCTCCGCAGAACGGCGCCGCCGGCCACGCCAACGGCGCGGCCCTCGCTACTTCGCGAGCGTGAGGAGGTGCGAGGGCCTACGGGCAGTACGTCAGGGTGAGCTTGGGCGGCTCGTGCGGGAGCGCGCCCACCTCGTGACTGACGCTGACGAACTGCCGTCGGTTGGCGCCGTCGAGGAGCTCGTACCGCACCGCGACCTGAGACGTCGGGAGAAACGTGGGGGTCCACTTCGCCGGATCGAGCGAGACCTTCGGTGCGAGATCCGTGGCGAGGATCGAGAGGGAGCCGGCGACGTCCCCGATGTCGGTGCCGACCTGTCCTGCTCCCGCGACTCCCCAGTTGCTGGAGGTCTTGAGGACGTCCCAGTTCATCTGCGACTCGACCCAATCGACGCGAGCGGGGACCACGGTGAGCAGCCCGGCCTGACGAAGGGACGCGCAGCTGCCGCCGCAGTTGGCGTCCGTTTCCGCGCGACGGAGCGCGAGCGTCATGGAGACGACCTTGTTCGTCGCGCCGAGCGCGGTCCGCGCTGCCGCCGACAACGAGAAGCGCGCGAGGCAGCGTCCGACCCCCGTGTTGCAGACCGACAGGGCCCCGAAGAGTTGAGTCGAGCTGACGGCGAGGAGGCCGTCCGCCTCGGCGACGAACGACTCGGACTTCTGGACTGCGACGTCACAGAGCATTGGCGGCGCCGGGGCAGGGGGGGGCGCATCGGGCGCGGCTTCGGGAGGAGGGGCTCATGGCTAGGAAGCTCCATCACCATCCCCTGTTCTGGATCCTGCTCGGCCTCGTCGTCCTCGGCGCGTTCCTCCTTGCGCAGCCGGCCCTCGGCGCGCCGGCGGAAGGCGCGCTCCTCCAGGCGAAGGTCACCTCCCAGAAGACCCTGCGGCTCACGTTCTCGCGGCCCGTGCCCGACGTCGCGACGCTCCGCTTCCGTGTCGTGGAGGAGAAGGCGCCCGACCTCGCGATCGAGATCACCAAGGCCGTCCGCGAGGGCGACACCGTGGTGGTCCTCGAAACGGCGTCGCGCCTCGACGTGATCACCGCCTACCGCGTGGAGGTCACCGGGGAGCTGTCGGGCGCTGCCACGGCGCGCCCCGCGCCCTGGGCGCTCCTCCTCTCGGCCGTCGTCTCGGCCGCGCTCATCAACAACTTCGTGTTCACGCGCTACCTGGGCCTCTGCATCTTCTTCGGCGTCTCCAAGAAGCGCGACACCGCCGTGGGCATGGGCGCGACGTTCCTCATGGTGATGATCTCGACGGCCATGGCCTCGTGGGCGATCTACACGTTCGTCCTCGCGCCGCTCCATCTCCGCTTCCTCGAGATCCTGGTCTTCATCGGCGTCGTCGCGGCCTTCGTGCAGGCGCTCGACACCATCCTCCGCAAGATCAACCCCTCGCTCCATGCCAAGTTCGGCATCTACCTCATGCTCATCACGACGAACTGCATCATCCTGGCCGTTCCGCTGCTGAACGCCGCGGAGGGATCCGGGCCGCTCGAGTCTCTGGCGCTCGCGCTGGGCTCGGGTGCCGGGTTCGCGCTGGCGCTCTTCCTCATGTCCTGCGCGCGCGAAAAGCTCGAGCTCGCGCGCGTTCCCGCTCCGTTCCAGGGCCTGCCCATCGCGTTCGCGCTGGCCGGAATGTTCGCGCTCGCGTTCATGGGCTTCTCCGGTCTGTCCTTCATGAGGTGAGCTGAAGATGGATGCCGCAACCACCACCAGCGCACTGACCACGGCGGCCCAGGGCGTCGCGTTCTTCACCGGCTTCGGCGCCGCGTTCGGCGTCGCGCTCGCGGCCGTCGCCAAGCGCTTCCACGTGCCCGTGAACCCGCTCGTCGAGCGCGTGCGCGAGGCCCTTCCTTCTGCCAACTGTGGCGCCTGCGGCTTCGCGGGCTGCACCGCCTACGCGGAGGCCCTCGTGCTCCGCCCCGAGGTCCCCGCGAACCTCTGTGCCCCGGGGCGCGGACCCGTCGCCAAGGCCGTCGCCGAGCTCACGGGCAAGGAGATGGGCGCCGTCACCGACCGCATGGTCGTGATGCGGTGCAGCGGGACGAGCGCCTACGCCCGGGAAGAGTCCGTGTACTCCGGCATCTCCACGTGCGCCGCGGCGTCCCTCGTCTTCGGCGGCCCCAAGGCCTGCAAGAACGGCTGTCTCGGGCTCGGCGACTGTGTGCGGGCCTGCCCGTTCGACGCGCTCTTCCTCGCGGACGACGGCATCGCGCGCGTGAAGCCCGACAAATGCACGGGCTGCGGCATCTGCGTCCCCGCCTGCCCGAAGGAGCTCTTCCAGCTCTATCCCCGGAGCCACCGCATCGAGCTGTCGTGCGTCGCCAAGGAAAAGGGCGCCATCGTGCGCGGCACCTGCATGGTGGGCTGCATCCTCTGCCGCAAATGCGTCTCCAAGTGCCCGGCGGGAGCCATCACGTGGGACGGCCGCACGATCCAGATCGACCATGAGACCTGCATCGCGTACGGCCCGTCCTGCAACGAGGCCTGCGTCGACATCTGCCCCTCGACCATCCTCCACCGGCTCGGACAGTCCCCGCATCCCGAGGGCGAAGCCCCTCACGCCCCCGTGCCGATCGCTCTTCCGTCTCTTCCCACGGCCCCCGGACCACAAGGAGCGCCTCCGTCATGACGAACACCGTCGAGCTGCAAACGGCCTTCCCCCATCACACCGCGACGGAACCCGTGCCGCGCGAGTCGGTCGTCATCACGCTCGTCGGGAGCGGCGGCGACGGCATCTCGCTGCTCGGCGATCTGCTCCTGGGCCTCGCTTCGAAGCAGGGCCTCCACGGAATGATGGTCCAGTCGTACGGACCCCAGATCCGCGGCGGCGAGAGCGCCGCGGCCGTGCGCCTCGCGCGGGAGGACGTCGCCTACGAGGGCGACTACACCGACATCCTCCTGTGCTTCCGCCTCCTCGACATGAAGCGCTTCGCCGCGTCCGTGCACCTCCACGACGACAGCCTCGTCATGCTCGACGCGGCCGAGCCGGGCGAGCTGCCGGCGGGCCTCGTGCGGCCGAAGCGCCCGATGTACCGCTACCCCTTCGCCACGATCGCGAACGGCATCGAGGTGCCCGGCGACCCGAAGAACATGCCGGCGCTCGCGCTCCTGTGCCGCATCCTCGGCTGGGATCCCGCGCTCGCCGAGGCAGCCCTCGCGGAGCGTCTGTCGCACCGCCCGGAGAGCCTCGTGCGAAACCTCGCCGCGTTCGCGAAGGGCATGGCGGCCGAGGCGCCGCCGGCCATCCACGTGCCGAGCGGCGACGGCAGGGACCTCTGTATCGAAACCGGCAACGAGGCCGTCGCGCGGGGCGCGATGGACTCGGGCCTGAAGTTCTATGCCGGCTACCCCATCACGCCCTCCTCCGAGATCCTGGAGACGCTCCTCGACGAGCTGCCCGCCCGCGGGGGACGCGTCGTTCAGGCGGAGGACGAGATGGCCGCTCTCGGCATGGTCATCGGCGCGAGCTTCGGCGGCGCGCCCTCGATGACGGCCACGAGCGGACCCGGACTTTCACTCATGACCGAGCTGGTCGGGCTCTCGGCGATGGCCGAGATCCCCACCGTGATCGTGGACTGTCAGCGCGCCGGCCCGTCGACGGGCATGCCCTCGCGCACGGAGCAGTCCGACCTCGATCACGCCATCCGGGGCGGGCACGGCGAATTCCCACGGGCCGTCCTCGGCGTTCTCGATGTGGTTCACGCGCGAGAGGTGACGTACAAAGCGTTTCATTTGGCCGAGACCTGGCAGCTCCCCGTTCTCGTCCTATCCGACGCGTACGTCGCCCAGCGGCGTCAGATCCGCGGCCCGATCGGCCCGCCCCCGCCGCCGCCCGGGCGGCGCGTGTGGCGTTCCGGCGATGCGCCCGCGCGTTTCCACCTCGTCGCCGAGGACGGCGTTTCTCCGTTCCACGTGCCGGGTGAGCCGGGCGGGACGTATCTCGCCTCGGGCATCGAGCACGGTGAGCAGGGCTTCCCGAGCGCCGACGGCGGCGTTCACCAGACCATGAACGACAAGCGCTTCAAGAAGCTCGACTCCATCGCCGAGGCCACACGCGACTGGTTCGTGACGCTCGGAAAGAGCGACGCGCCGCGCGGCATCGTGGCCTGGGGCTCCACGTGGGGGGTCCTCCGCGAGTTCGTCGCGGCGTATCCTGAGTGGCGGTGCTTCCTTCCCGAGATCGTGCATCCCTTCCCCGTCGCCGGTTTCGAGGAGTGGCGCCGCGGGCTCGAAGCGCTCGCCGTGGTGGAGCTCTCGCACCAGGGCCAGTTCTTCCGCCACCTCGCGTCGGAGACGGATCTTTCCCACGCCAAGAAAGTTGCCCGGGGCGGCGGTGCCGGGTTCAGCGTCAGGGAGCTCGCCGCGCTCCTCGGAGAGAAGCCATGACCGAAGCGATGAACCTCCCGAGCGCGCCGGAACCGGCGATCCCGGCTTTCAAGGCCAAGGACTACCGCT
>CAZXSG010000465.1:0-4509 GCA_964643185.1 uncultured Holophagales bacterium | reverse complement strand
GCGCGGGGGCGAAGCGGTTGGGATTGGGCTCGAGGGCGCGTACCCGCGGGGTCGTTGCGCCCGGCATCTACGACCCGCCCGGCTCGCTGAAGGCGCGGCTTTGTGTGGCGGGCCGGCAGGCCCTCTACCCCTACCTCGAGGAGCGCGGCCTACCGCACCGGCGCCCGGGCAAGCTCATCGTGGCGACGGACGCGGGACAGATCCAGGCCCTCGAACGGCTCCGGGCGCAGGCCCTGGCGAATGGGGTGAACGATCTCCGGCTCCTGTCGGGGAGCGAGGCCCGTGCGCTCGAGCCGGAGCTCGTCTGTGAAGCCGCGCTGGAGTCGCCGTCCACGGGCATTCTCGACAGTCACGCGTTCCTGCTCTCCCTCAGGCACGAAGCCGAAGAGTGGGGCGCGATCGTGGTTCTCGGGAGTCCCGTCGTGGGGGGACGCGCCGGAGAAAACGCGCTCGAGGTCGCGGTCGGCGGCCGCGAGCCGGGCCGCTTCAAGGCCCGGTGTGTCGTGAACAGTGCCGGGCTCTTCGCGCGCGAGGTCGCGAGCAAGCTCGAGGGGTTTCCGCTCGACCTCCTGCCGCCGTCCCACTACTGTAAGGGCAGCTATTTCAGCCTGTCGGGGCCCTCGCCGTTTCAGCGTCTCGTCTATCCGGCGCCGGAATCGGCGGGGCTGGGCGTCCACCTCACGCTGGATCTGGCGGGGCAGGCGCGGTTCGGTCCCGATGTCGAGTGGGTCGACACGCTCGACTACGACGTCGACGCGCGGCGGGCCGGGGCGTTCTACGCCGCGGTGCGGCGCTACTGGCCGGGCCTTCCCGACGGCGCGCTGCAGCCGGCGTACTCCGGTATCCGGCCCAAGATCCAGGGACCGGGGGAGCCGGCCCGGGACTTCCTCGTCCAGGGCCCGGCCGACCACGGCGTGCCCGGGCTCGTCCACCTCTTCGGCATCGAGTCTCCGGGGCTCACGGCGTCCCTCGCGATCGGCGACCTGGTGCGCGACCTTCTCGCCTGAGCCTCACGGGATGCGGGTCGAGTAGGCCATCAGGTACGTTCCGTCGTCGAGCCGCACGACGGCCGGGTCCTTGAGCGCCGAGCTCTCTTTCCCGGTGGAGACGTCCAGCGACAGTCGCCGGCCCGGATCGGCCGTCCAGCTCGTGCCGTTCGTCGAGAAGGCCGAGTTGATCCCCTGCGCCTGGCCGATCGGGGGCATCGCGTCGAACGTGTAGAAGCGGTAGCCGCCGGGCACCGCGACGCCGTTCGCGAAGATCTGTCCCACGCCGTCCTTCGGCACGACGACCTCGCCATCGTACGTGAACGTGCGGCCGTCCACAGAGGTCGCGTGATGGTTCGAGCCGGGGATTCCGCCCGTGAACAGATGCCACACGCTGCCCACCTTCAGTGAAGAGGGATCCAGCGCGAGCCCCCCTGAATAGGTGAACGCGACGCCCTTGTTCGTGAAGTGGATGCCGTCCGTCCCCTCGGCGACGAAGGATCGCGCGACGGTGTTCTGTCCCGCGGTGACATAGAGCCGGAACGTGCCGTCGGGGAGAATCTGTACGTCCGGGTCGACGGGGTCTGCGAGGCCTTCGAAGCCCGTAAGAACGACCTTCTTGTAAACCCACGTGCGGCCCTTGTCGCGCGAGATGGCGACGACGGGCTTGTTCTTCTCGTTCCCCACAGTCCAGCCGACGTAGTAGAGGTACACCCAGCCCCTCGCGTCCTGCACGAGCTCGGGCACGTCGGCCTGGTCGCTCACGACGATTCCGGTGCGGGTGAACGCGAGGCCGTCGGGCGATGTGGCCGTCACGAGACGCGAGACGCCGGGGCCTTCGCGCGCGTCGCCCTCGCGCCCCTGGGGTGGAGTGAAGTCGCTCGTCAGATCACTCATGGACGCAGTGCCCGCGATCCGTTCGGCCGCCTGGTAGCTCCCGTCGCCCGTGACGTTGTCGACAGGTGTGCCATAGAGAAAGAGCGAGCCCGAGAGCACCTCGGCCACGATCACGTCTCCCGCGCGGACGTCCGCGCCCACGAAGGCCGCCGCGGTCTCCTGGAGAAAGCCGTTCGGCGGAAGAGTCTTCGTGGTCGTGGCGCGCACGAGGCCACGCGTGTCCCTGAGGGTGAGGGAAAGAGCCGTGGCCGGCGCGCCCAACGTTCGGGCCCCGATGTTGAAGCGCAGGTTTCCCGTGCCCGGCACGAGCAGCACGGCGCGTTCTCCCGAAGACAGAGCTTCGGACGGTTTCACGACGGGCACCGAGAGACCCACCGTGCCGCCCGACGCGAGAGCAAGCGAGACGCGCGCCGAGAGGACGGGCAGCTCGCCCTCCGTGGCCTTCACGTCCAGGCTGCCCGTCGCGGGGGAGAGGCGGAACTCGTCGCGCAGGAGGTCCTCGATCGTGCGGACCTCCCCCGCGGCGAGGCGGAGCGTGATCTTCGGATCCGTGTCCTTCCCTTCGGCACCGGCGGGGTGGAACGCCAGCTCGACGGCGCTCGCGGCCTCGCTGCCGTTGTAGAGCGTGAGCGTGCTGCGCCAGGTGCCTCCGCCGAGGCCGGGCGCGCTCGCGACGGTGGGCACGATGCGGTCGGGGGTGGCCGCGAGGCCGTTCGTGGCGAGGAGGAAGACGAACGAATGGAGCCAGGACGACGAGGTCACCTTCATACAGCCTCCGATATGACGTGACCTCCATGACGCTCGCGGTCCGGTCCTTACACGGCGCGTGGTGTAAGAACTCGTGAGGAAGCGCCATGGAGTCCATAGCCAAGGGACTTCGAGGAGGAACGATGCCCACGCTTCGCTTTCTGTGCGTCCTGCTCTTCTGGGCCGCGACGGCGCGCGGCGTCGAGACGCTCGCGTACATTCCGGCCGCGGCGCACGCGGCGGGCGCCGCGGGCTCGCTCTGGACCACCGAGGTCGCGCTCTTCAATCCGTCGCGCACCGAGGAACGGCAGATCGGAATCCTCTTCCAGCCCCGGCCGGGACAGACGGCCCCCGCGGAGTTCGTGGTGCGCCTCGGCCCCCGGGAGGCAAAGACCCTCGCAGACGTCGTCGCGGCCCTCGGGACCTCGGGCGGCGGCGCGCTCCGCCTGCGCGGTGACGGCCCGATCGTGGCCTCCTCGAGGACGTTCAACACCGGCAGCCCGTCCTGTGGATCGTTCGGCACCGGCGTGCCTGCGATCCCGGAGTCCGCGGCGGTCACGGCCGGGGTGTTCCCTCCGTTGCGAGCTGCGCGCATCAACGTCGGACTGGTCTCGGTGAGGCCGGGCGGAACCGCGCGGGCGCGGATCTCACTTCGGAGCGAAAACGGCACGACGCTGTTGCGTGAGGCCGCCGTGGAGGTTCCGGCCCTCGGGTCGGTCCAGCTCGACGACGTGGTGTCGGGCCTCTCGGCCGAGCCCGTCGTGATCGAGGTGTCGGCCGACGTTCCCGTGCTCGCCTGGGCCACCCCGATCGACGGAACCTCGGGCGACGGAACGTTCCTCCTCGCGACGGCCGACGAGCTCGAGGACGAAGGCTGGGAGGCGCGCTTCCGGATTCCCGTCGCACAGGGCCTGACCTGGCGGGTCGAGGACGGCTTCCGCGCGACGCGGACGGGGTTCACGTACGGCGTACCGCGCGTGGTGGCGCTGCCCGACGGGCACGTGAGGCTGTTCGCGCCCGCGATGGACGGGATGCGCAGCGCGACGAGCACCGACGGCCTCACGTTCGTGGACGACCCGGGAACCCGCGGGCGCATGAGCGACGTGGCCGTCATCTACCTCGAGAGCGGCGGCTGGCGGTTCCTGTGGTCCGAGGGGACCCAGACGAGTCAGTTCCTGAAGAGCGCGGTCTCCACGGACGGACTGTCGTTCACCATGGAGCCGGGCGAGCGGATGCGCCCGGGGCCCCAGGATGCGGGCCTCATCCAGGTACCGCACGCCGCGCGGCTCGCGGATGGCCGCTGGCGGCTCTACTACGTGGCCGACTGGCAGGGCGCGGGCGGCAGCGTGAACCGCAACAACACCCGGACGGCGCTCTCGACCGACGAGGGCCTCACGTGGACCCTCGACGCCGGCAGCGAGGCGACGGGGCGGGACACCGTGGATCCCGACGTCGTTCCGCTGGTGGGCGGCGGCTACCGGCTGTACTACAAGCAGGGCGACGCGTTTCGCGCTGCCGACAGTACGGACGGCAGGATCTTTCCGAGCTCGGGAACCGCGGGCCGCCAGGTGCTCGACGCGCGGGAGCGCTACGACCCCACGATCATCACGTTCCCGGACGGCACGATCCGCATGTACTTCGGAACCCCAGGAGGCATCGGCAGCGCGGTCGCGACAGACACAGTGCTCAGCCCTCCGGGCCCGGAAACGCCTCCGGCGCGCTGAAGTTTCTTCAGGCCTTCGCTGAGCGGGCGGGCTCGAGCGCCGCGTCGAGCCAGGTGACGAACGGCGTCATGAGCTCGAACCGCTTCGCGATCTCGTTCGTCAACCCGGACGAGGTCGCGGTGGCCGGAGGCAGCACGGTCTTGAAATAGACCTGT
>CAZXSG010000464.1:0-4514 GCA_964643185.1 uncultured Holophagales bacterium | reverse complement strand
CGCCGGGAGGCGCGTCGCTGTACTCCGTCATCAGTTTGACGAGCAGGTCAACGGGCTTCTCCGCCTCGTGGTTGGGGTGGACGCCGTACGGCCAGCGACAACGCACCACGTCGCGGAGGCTTTTGCTTCCGGTCCACTTGAAGCCGGGGCCGCGGGCAAAAGCGATCATTTCGTGGCACGCGCGAAAAGGCGAGCCCATGCCCGTGCTCTCGCGGTCCCAGACGATCGCCTGCGTCACGCGCCAGCCGGTGGCGTCGCAGAGTCCGCGCTTGACGAGCGGGTAGGTGTCCTCGTCGCAGAAAACGAAGCCGTGGCCGGTGGGCAGCGTCGCGGCGGTGTATGCGCTGGAGACGCTCGGTCCGCAGCCCCGGCGGTACACGCACACGGAGTTCCTCGCGCGCTACCGGGAAAACTACGGAGGCGAGGGTCCGAACGCGGGACTCGAGGCGCTCCTCTTCGGCTGAGGCCCGTTTCGCGGGCCCGGATGCCTCCCTCCGGCTGCTAAACTCGGGGGTTGTGACGAACGTCTTCGAAGGGCATCTCTCCGCCTCGGGCCGCCGGTTCGGCCTCGTCGTGTCCCGCACCAACGACCTCGTCGTGGGGCGCCTCCTCGACGGCGCGCTCGACGCCATCCGCCGCCACGGCGGGAACGACGACGACCTCGTGATCGCGCGGGTTCCGGGCGCCTGGGAGCTGCCGCTCGCGCTCCGCGACCTGGGGCGCGCCCAGCGCTTCGACGCGCTCATCGCGCTGGCCGCCGTGATCCGCGGCGGAACACCCCACTTCGACTACGTCGCCGGCGAGTGCACCAAGGGCTGCTTCCAGGTTTCCATGGAGCTCGACGTGCCCGTGGCGTTCGGCGTCCTCACGTGCGATTCCCTCGAGCAGGCGCTCGAGCGCTCGGGGGCCAAGGCCGGGAACAAGGGCTGGGAGGCCGCGATGGCCGCCATCGAGAGCGCGGACCTCCGCGCCCGCCTTCGAGGCTCCCTGCCAAAGACGCCGTCATGAGCGGCAAGCGCCGCAAGTCGCGCGAGCTGGCGCTCCAGCTCCTCTACCAGAACGACGTCGCCGGAACCCCCGCCGACGAGATGTTCCGGAACACCGAGGAGTACGTCGATGCGCGGCCCGAGGTCCAGGAGTTCGCGTCGCGGCTCGTGCTGGGGACTCTCTCGAAGCGCGACGAGATCGACGGCAAGCTCTCCGAGCGCTCCGAGCACTGGCGCCTCGGACGCATGCCCGTCGTGGACCGCAACCTCCTGCGCCTCGCGCTCTACGAGCTCCTCTTCGAGAACGACACGCCCGACGCCGTGGTGATCGACGAGGCCGTGGAGATCGCCAAGAAGTTCTCGACGCCCTCCTCGGGGCCGTTCGTCAACGGCGTCCTCGACGGCATCCGCCGGAGGACCGAGGCCGAAGGCTCCCGCCGCGGAGGCGCCGGGTGAGAGGCACGAGAGCGCCTCGATTCCTCGTGGCGGCTTTTTTCGGAGCGGCGTTGCTCGCGATTCCGGCGCGGGCCGCGGACGGCGAGGAGTGGGCTCGATATCGCCTCCATGGCGACAAGACCTGGCAAACGGTGCGCCCCGTGGAAAATCCCGGCTATCGCGTGCGCCTCTCCGCGCCCGATGGCACGACGCTCGAGGCCCGCGTCGAGATCGACCGCTATCCGCTCCTCGACGAGGCCACCATGCCGCCGGATGCCGCGACGCTCTCGCCGGAAGCCCTCGCCGTTCTCGCCGCGCCCCGCGCCCATGACGAGGAGCTCGAACGAGTTTCCGCGGGCCTGGTGCGGGGGACCGAGACGGTGCTCGAGGCCGTGCAGCGCGTCATCGCGTTCACGGCGCGGCGTATTCGCTACGAGCTCCCGACGCCGGGTGGCCGGGAAGAGACCGCCGCGGGCACGCTGCGCAGCGGTCGCGGCGGCTGCGTGGGCCGTTCGCTCCTCGCCGCCGAGATCCTGAACCGGGCCGGGATTCCGGCGCGCCAGGTGACGGGCGTTCTCACGGCCGCCACCGAGACCGAGCTGACGCCCGACACCCGCGCGGCCTACAGCGACTATCTCGGGGGTGTGCGTCACCGCTGGATCGAGGCGTACGTGCCCGGCCTGGGCTGGGTGCCTTCGGATCCCGGAGGCCTCGCGAACACGGTCACGTCACGACACCTCGCGCTCTCGGGCCCACCGCTGCGCGACTTCCAGGTCGAAACGTTGCTGCGCTCGAAGTCGGCCCGCACGCCGACCCTTCCGGGCCTTCCGGGCCTCGTGCCGCGGCTGGGAACCTCGGTTGCCGAGACGCGCGACCTCAAAGGAGCTCCATGACGGATACCGCCCTGCGCGTCCTCGTCGTGGACGACTCCGCGACGGCACGCCTCCTCATCGTCGAGGCTCTCCACGAGAGCCGCACGCGGCGCGGCCATGCCGTGGACGTCATCGAGGCCGCCGACGGCTTCGAGGCGCTCCGCCAGATTCCGCGCGGCCGGTTCGACGTCGTGCTCACCGACATCAACATGCCCACGCTCTCGGGCCTCGAGCTCATCCGGATGATCCGGGCGCGCCCCGAGCAGAAGAACCTCCCCATCGTGGCGATCTCCACCGAGCGGGCTCCCGACGACGTGCGCCGCGCGCGCGAGGCCGGAGCCGACGGCTACCTGGGCAAGCCCTTCGAGCCCGAGACGCTCGACCGGCTCCTCGAGGAGGTTCTCACGCACGTGAGGGGCGCCGCGCCGGGGAGCGCGGGAGCCTAGACGGGCAGCCCATGCCCGAAGGGAGCGCACGCTTCCTGCGAGAGTTCGTCTCCGAAGGGGAGACGCTGCTCGCACAGGCCGAGGAGCATCTCGCCGTCCTTTCGGAGGGCAGCGAGGATCCGGCCCCGCAGACCCTCAACGCGCTGTTCCGCGCCGTTCACTCCCTGAAGGGTGTGGCCGGGATGGTGGGCCTGCCTGCGTTCGCCGACGCCGCGCACGCGTTCGAGAGCCTTCTCGACGCCGTGAGGCGCGGACAGCTGCCGTTCGACCTCGTGGTGGCCAATGCCACGCGCAAGAGTGTCGAGGCGCTCCGCAAGGGCGTCGCCGAGGTCGCGAAGAAGGGGAGCGACGCCGCGTTTCCTCCCGCGTACTTCGCGCTGATCGAGAAGGCCCGGGTTCCGAGAATCACGGTGGTTCGGCCCGAGCCCGAGGTGAGCCTCCCTCCGGATCTCGCGGCCGTGATCTCCGAGTACGAAAGGACCCGCCTCGTGGACAGCGCGAGGAAGGGCAAGACGCTCGTGGTGCTGCCGCTCGAGTTCACGTTCGACGGGTTCGACGAAGGTCTGCGAAAGGCCATGGGGCAGGCGTCCGCCGTGGGGGAGCTCATCGGCACGTTTCCTGGCGCGTCCGCCAGTCCCGACGGGCTCTCGTTCCAGCTCCTCGTTGCGATTCCCGAGGGCGCCTCCGCGCGCGAGCTGGCGCGGTCTGCCGCGGCCGCAGCGTTCCACATCCTCGAGGTGTCGTTTCCAGCGCCCGTCCCGGGCGCCGCCGAAGAACCCGTGATCGTCGAAGCGCCTCCCGAGGTGGCCGAACCGGCCCCGACGACCGCCTTCGCGCCGGAAACGACGGTGCGGGTGGATCTCGAGAAGATCTCGCACCTCCTCGATCTGGCCGCCAGCCTGGCCGTTGCCCGCGCGGAGCTCCGGCGCGCGCTCCTGCCCATCGTTCCGCGCGTGGACGACCGCGCCGCGCTCCGCGAGGTGCAGCGCGCCATGGCTGGGCTCGACGCGATCTCGGGGGCGCTCTCGCGGGCGGCTCTCGCGACACGGCTCGTGCCGGTGGACTTCCTCGCGCTCCGGCTTTCGAGAGCGGTCAAGCAGCTCGCGAAGAACCTGGGAAAAGAAGCGGAGCTCTTCATCTTCGGCGCGGAAACCGAGCTCGACAAGGTGCTCGCCGATCAGCTCGCCGATCCGCTGATGCACATGGTGCGCAACGCTCTCGACCACGGAATCGAGCCGCCCGAAGAGCGCGAGGCGAAGGGCAAGCCGCGGGCGGGACGGCTCGAGCTGCGGGCCGAGACCCGCGGCCGCGACGTGCTCCTCGCCCTCTCGGACGACGGCCGCGGAGTCGACGCGGAGCGCGTTCTGGCCCGGGCACGAGAGCGCGGCCTCGTTGCCGAAGGGGAGAGTCCCAGGGCAGAGGAAATCCTCTTTCTCCCGGGCTTCTCGACGGCCGACGCGGTCTCGGAGATCTCGGGCCGCGGCGTGGGGCTCGACGTCGTGCGCGAGAACATCCGCGCGCTGGAAGGAACGGTCGTCCTCACGTCCACGCCCGGCGCCGGCACGACGTTCACCATCACCGTTCCCATGACGCTGGCCCTCGTGGAGTCCCTCCTCGTCACGGCGGGTGGCCGCAGCTTCGCGATACCCGCGTCCGCCGTGGAGCGCCCGCTGCCCGCGGACCAGGAACGCTACGAGATGGTTCGGGGCCGCGCCCCGCTCCGCGACGAAGCCGGACCCCTGCCCGTCCCCCGCCCCGGGACCCTCCCCCGCCTC
>CAZXSG010000463.1:0-4515 GCA_964643185.1 uncultured Holophagales bacterium | reverse complement strand
CGAGTGAGAAGAGCGCAATCGAGTCGAACGCGCCCGAAACCGCGACCCGGCCTGTGGCGTCGTCGATCGCGATGTAGTGAGGCTCCAGCTCGGCGAACGGAGCCTCGAGGACGGGCTTGCCGGTCGCGAGCTCGAAGACGCGCAGGGGAGCGCCCGCACCCGGGGCGCGCGCGAGGAAGAGCTCGGAAACGGCGAGCACCTCGCCCGGCAGGACGCCGGGCCGGAGCTGAGCCGAGGGTGTGAGCTGCCGTCCACCCTGCTCGAGGTCCGGGGGCTGGGGCAGCGCGAAGACGAAGACGGCCGCGGGACCCGCGAGGACGAGATGCCGTCCCGAGTCGGAAACGAGGACGCGCGTCAGGTTCGCGGCGGCTTCGGCCGGAACCGTGCCGAGGGTGCGGTCGGTCTGCTTCAGGGCGTGGCGTCTCAGGATCCTGGCTCCCGAGACGACCACGAGGTCGTCCTCGACGAGCCGGTGTGCGAGCCGCCCCCCGGCGGCGAGCAGGAGGCGGGACGCCGGCACCGCGCCGTCGAGCGGTTGCAGGTAATAGGCGCCGGGCGCGGAGAAGACGAGCGTGCCCTCGGTGGTTCCCAGGACCCTCTCGGCATCGGGCGGCACGCGCAGCTCTCGTTCCACCCGCAGGAGAGAGCTTGGCGGGGGTGTCGCCGGCCGCGATTGCGGGACGGCAGGGCGGCGTGATCGGAAGAGGGCGGCGGCCGCACCCACTCCGAGGAGTCCGAGGGCGCTCCCCGCGAGCAGTCGACGTCTGGAGAGGCCCTTTGGAGCGACGGGCGTGGGTGCCGGCGGGGCTATTTCCACCGCGCGATCGATTTGGCGGACCGCGTCCTTGAATCGGTAGCCGACCTTGGGGACGGTTTCGATCCAGCCCTCGTCGCCGTCGCCGAGCGCTTTTCGAAGGAGGAACACGGCCTGGGTGAGGCTGGCGTCGCTCACGACCGCGTCGGGCCAGACCGCCGTGAGGAGATCCTCGCGGGAGATCGCCCGGCCGGGGTTCTTCACCAGGTAGACGAGGACGTCGTAGCTCTTGGGCGCCAGGGGAACGGGCACGCCCTCCCGAAAAAGCAGGTGGGCGAGGAGGTCGAGCCGGAACGGGCCGAATTCGTACAACTCGTTGATCTGGCTCGGGTTGCTCGACATCACGAAACTTCGTGATCGAAGTTTAACCAACAAATGGGCCGGTCTTGAGGCGCGATCGACTCGGACCGCCCAGGTTGGGCCGCATGAGACACCGCACCCCCGACGTCCTCGGTCCGAAAATCCCGGACACGGCCTGGCGGGCCGCCCTCGCCACCGCCCTCCTTTCGTCGTTCGCGCTCGCGTTCCAGGCGCGCGCCGCCAACCTCCTGCCCAACGGCGGCTTCTCGACCGATCTGGCCGGCTGGGACGTCGTCGCGCCGGTCACCTGGTCTCCCGAGGGAGAGCGCTCTCCGGGGGCCGCCGTTCTTCAGGGAGAGTTCGGCGCCATCGGCGTGCCGGCCCTGGGAGCCTGCACGGCCGTTCAGGCCGGCCGCCTCTACGACCTCTCGGCCGTGGCCCGTGTGCCCTACCTCCCCGAGTCTGTGGGCGGGCTCTCGGTTCGGCTCTACTGGCATGCCGGAGGCTGCTCGGCAAGCCCTCTCCCCGGCGGCGGCGAGCTGGACGTGACGTACCGGGCGCCCCAGACCTGGCAGCGCGTGCGAGCCGAAGGCCTCGTCGCGCCCGAGGGGGCGACTTCGGCCTCGGTGGTGGTGTACGCGCGGTCGGGCGGCAAGGCCTCCCAGCTCTACCTCGACGACGTGTCGCTCGAGGCCGTCACGTTCGCGTCGACGCTCATCGTGCCGACGGCGGCGGACGTCGCGGGCGCGCACGGCGAGCGCTTCCAGAGCGACCTCTTCGTGCGCAACCCCACCAACCGGCCCCGCGGCTTCGTGCTGCGCCTGAGGTGCGCTGTCGAGGTGCCGTGCTCCTCGGCCGCGATCGTCTATTCCATCGGCGCGCGGGAGACGCGCGTGTTCCCGAACGTGCTCGGAATGGAGTTCAACAAGCGGAACTTCGCCTCGGCCATCGAGATCGAGTACGACGCCGGCGACGGCCCGCTCCAGGCATTCTCCCGGGCCTCGACGCGGCATCCCGAGAATCCGGGCAACGGCATGTCGGTGCCCGCTCGGGCACAGTCTGAAGCGACGGACGACGCGCTGTTCCTGGGCCTCTCGGGCGCCGAACCCAAGGCCGGGCGCCGCGTGAACGCGGGGGTGATGAACCCCAGCGACCGCGAGATCACGATCGCGTTCTCGGTGCACAACGGCGACGGCACGCTGCTCGGAAACGTGGTGACCCGGAAGGTGGCGGCCGGCGCCTGGCTGCAGATCAACGACCTCTTCGGCGCGGCGGGCGCCTCCCTCGACACGGCGGTGGGCGCGTTCGCGACGTTCGCGGCCTCGGTGCCGGTGCATCCCTTCGTGATCGCAATCGACAACCTCTCGGGCGACCCCACCTGGGTTCCACCCGTGAACGACCCGCAGATCCGTTGAAAGAAGGCGCGTCATGAGCTCACAAACATCGATTCTCGCCGCCCTCAGTCTGGGTACGCTCTGTGTGCTCGGAGCGGCGACCGCCAACGGCCAGCAGCCCAACCTTCTGGGGAACGGGGACTTCCGCGAGAACCTCGCGGGCTGGTCGCGAGCCGAGAAGGTCTCGTGGTCGGCGTTCGGGGCCGGCTCGCGCGGCTCGGCCAAGATCGGCGTCCAGAACGACCCAACGGACAAAGACGTCCTCGTACAGTGCGTCGCGGTGGAGGGGTACCGGCTCTACGATCTGGGCGCCTCGGTGTATCTGCCGAGCGCGCCCCGCGCGTCCGGCGCCCTTTCCGTGCGCCTTGCCTGGTACCCCGAACCAGACTGTCAGGGTGGGGAGCTCCGGGGCCTGCCCGCGCTGGAGTTCCCGTTCGCGGGCAGCGCGTCGTGGCAGACGAAGGAGCTGCGCCGCACACCGGCCCCCGAGGCCGCACAGTCGGCCGTGCTGCTGGTGCTCGCGCGGGCGCAGGGGCCCGACGAGTATGCCGCCTTCATCGACGACCTCTTCCTGCGCCGCTCGGTGGAGGAGGAGGCGTGGATCGTGCCGAACGCCGCGTCTGTGACCGGCGCCCGCGGCGAGCGCTTCCGGACCGACGTGGTGGTGCACAACCCCACGCCGGCGCCCCGCACGTTCGCGCTGCGCTTCCGCGACGCGGCCCGGCCCGGCGTCGACCTCACGCCCGTGGTGCTGCATCTGGCGCCGCGCGAGTCGCGCGTGCTGGAGGACGTGCTCGCCGACGTTCTCGGCGCGCGGGGGAAGCACGGCGCGCTGGAGATCGTCTACGTGCCCACGGAGGGGCCGATCCGCGCCGAGGCCCGCGTGGTGACGACGCACCCGGAATCTCCGGGCAACGGGGCATCGCTGCCCGTGGTGACGCGGGAGGAGGCCCGCACGTCAGCGGAGTATCTGGGTCTCGAGCTGCCCGAGGCGGGGAGCGCGCGCGTGAATGCCGGTGTGTACAACCCGAGCGCGGGTCCCGTCGACACGACGATCGTGCTCAGGGACGCGCAGGGCGAGGAGCTGGGCCGGCTGTTCAACGTGTTGCCGGGGTACGGCTGGCTGCAGGAGAACGACCTGCTGTCGCGCCTCGGCGGCGGGGCCGATCTCACGGGAGCGAGCCTCGTGATCACGGCGATGCGGCCTGTTCATCCCTGGGTGATCACTGTCGACAACCGGTCGGGCGACGGCACGGTGCTGCCTCCGGTGGACCTCTCGTTCCGGTGATACGATGACCTTCGTCCTGCAATCCACGGGGGACCCCCGGCGCACAAAGGGAGAGCGAGATGAAGGTCAAAGCCGCGTCTTGGAAGGTGGCCGTGCTCCTGTCGCTCTGGAGCGCGGGGTCACTCTGGGCGAAGGAGCCTCCCAGGCCCGAGTTTCTCGCGGACGCTGACCACTCGAAACTTCGCCTGGCGGCCGATTCGAAGGGCCGCGTGGTGACCTTCGACGCGCTCGAGGGCGAAATCACCGTCTGGGACGCGAGGGGCCGCACGGAGACTCATTGCAGTCTCGGTGCGGCTTCTCCTTTTGCGCGAGGGTTTCTGGGTCTGAACGGAAGTCGTGTGCTCTTTGCCGGCTCGGAGGGCAGCAAAGCATCCCTTGCCGTGTACGACACGCGCGGCTGTGAGCTCAGGAAGACGGTGAGCCTCGACAGCTACGCCGTGCTCGGCGTGTTCCCTGCGAAGTATGGCTGGCTTCTCACGGTCGCCAGGTTGAAGGACTTCCAGCACTCGGTGGTCGCAGTCGACGATTCGGGGCGGAAATCGGGGACGTACGACCTCGAGGATGAGTTCCTGCCAGAGCCGGCGGACGGCGAGGCCGCAGGGTCCAGCCTCCTTGGCAAGATGTCTTGCCCATTCGAAGCGGACGGAGACGTCTGGCTGATACCGGCTCCGAAGTACCTGCTCGTGCGCCCACAGCAGTAGGGGAAGGCGGCCTAATCC
>CAZXSG010000462.1:0-4516 GCA_964643185.1 uncultured Holophagales bacterium | reverse complement strand
GGGCTTTCTTGCGGAGGTCCCGGGACGGGTCCTCGCGGGGGCGGCTCACCTGCTCGGCGGTGAACGGCATCCAGGGATCGGCGGGCCCGCCGCGGATCGTCCCCGGGAAGCGCACGCGAAAGCCCGCGGGCCGCGGCCGTCCCAGGGCGCCCGTGACCTCCAGATAGCGCCGCACCGAGGCCGGCAGATGAGAGGCGCCGGACTCGGTGAGGATCTCGGCACGTCGCACGATGGGCGGGCTCGCGAGCCGGCGGTACTCCGCTTCGAGGGGGAGCCTCATGGGTCCTCCCATTCTCCGGCTTCGGTTCCCGACCCGGGCTGATTCAGGAGCATCAGTGTCCGCCCCCGGGACGCACGCATATTTGACCCGAGGAACACCGTGAGGAACGCCGGCAGGCCCCGGGGAGCGGTGAAAGCTCGAAGCACGCCTCTCGAGCCGCTCGCCGAGGCGCTGCGCGCGCTGCGTTCGGAGCTTCTCCTCGCCGAGAAGCAGAGCCGCGGCATACTGGATCTCGTCCCGAAGCCGCGCCGCGACAGCGCGAGAAACCTCGTCCATTACCTGGCCCTGCGGCGTCGCGACATCCGGCATATCCAGGACGAGCTGGCTCCGGTGGGCCTCTCGTCGCTGGGACGGGCCGAGTCCAACGTGCTCTACGTGCTCGAGGCCGTGCTGGGAGTGCTGGAACGTCTGACGGCCGGGGTCACGAGCGGGCTCCCTCAGTCCCGCGCCGACTTCAACAGGGGACGCGCCCTTCTCGAGTCGAATACCGCGGCCCTTCTCGGTCCGGGGCGGGACGGCCGGGCCGTGCGGATCATGGTCACGATGCCGAGCGACGCGGCGCACGACTACGCGCTGGTGCGCGAGCTCGTGAGCCGGGGAATGGACGCCATGCGGATCAACTGCGCGCACGACACGCCGGAGGAGTGGGCGGCGATGATCGCGAACGTGCGGCGGGCCGAGCGCGAGGTGGGGCACAACTGCAGCGGGCTCATGGACCTCGGCGGGCCCAAGCTCCGCACCGGCGCGATCGCGGGCGGCGAGCCCGTCGTGTCCTTCAGGCCTCGCCGCGACGCCCTCGGCCGGGTGATCGCACCCGCGAGAGTCTGGCTCACGCCCGATCGCTCGGCCGTCCCGGCTCCGCTCGCCTGCGACGCGACGTTGCCCCTCGACGCGGACTGGCTCGCGGCGCTCGAGGCCGGGGACCGCATCCGCCTCACCGACGCTCGCGGTGCCCGCCGCTCGTTGCGGGTGGTCGCCGTCCACGGAGCGGGGCGCTGGGCCGAGGCCGCGCGCGCCACCTACGTCACGAACGGAACGGTGCTGACCAGCTCCGGAGTGAAGGGGAAGTGTCGCGTGGGAGACCTTCCGGCACCCGAGCAGGTCATCGTGGTGCGGCAGGGAGACGCGCTCCTCCTCACCCGCGAGTCCACGCCCGGGCACCCCGCGACCCTCGACGACGCGGGACGCGTTCGCGTGTCGGCGTCGATTCCGTGCACCCTGCCCGAAGCGCTCGGCGCGATCCGGCCCGGAGAGCGCGTCTTCATCGACGACGGCAAGGTGGGCGGCGTCGTGCGTACGGTCGGCGCCGACCAGGTCGTCGTGGAGATCACGCAGGCGCGGCCGCGGGGCGAGAGGATCCGGAGCGACAAGGGAATCAACCTGCCCGACACGACGCTCGGTCTCCGGGGCCTCACGGAGAAGGACCTCCTCGACCTTCCGTTCGTGGCCCGGAATGCCGATCTCGTGGGTCTCTCCTTCGTGCAGCGGCCGGAGGACATCGCGCTCCTCGCAGAGAAGCTCCACGAGCTGGGCGCCGCCGGGAAGGGCGTCGTCCTGAAGATCGAGACCCGCCGGGCCTTCGCGTCGTACCCCGGGTTCCTCCTCGCCGCGCTGAGGCTGCGGCGTGCGGGCATCATGATCGCCCGCGGGGATCTCCTCGTCGAGTGCGGCTACGAGCGGCTCGCCGAGATCCAGGAAGAGATGCTCTGGCTCTGCGAGGCTGCCCACATCCCGGTGATCTGGGCGACGCAGGTGCTCGAGGGGCTCGCGCAGAAGGGCCTGCCTTCCCGTGCCGAGATCACCGACGCCGCCATGGGCGAGCGCGCCGAGTGCGTGATGCTGAACAAAGGCCCGCACATCCTGGAGGCCGTCGACGCGCTCGTGAGCATCCTCAACCGCATGGGGAAGCACCAGGACAAGAAGACCTCCCGGCTCCGCCGCCTCCACTTCTGAGAGGGGATCGTCGAGGCCGTTCGTTCCTTGAACGAACTTCCCCGGAGCCGCCGAAATTTTCAAGAAGGCCGTCCGGGAACCCGTGTCCCCGGCAGCGTCGGAGTCCGCACGGCGCGGTTCGGCCCTTTGGTTGAGCAGTCCGAGAGGTTTTCGAGGGGCTTGCGGCCGGAAGGCACGCACTTTGCGACCGTTCCGCGCTGGAGGTTGTTTCTCATGAGATCCAAGCCGAAAGACCTCGATCAGGGAGTCGACCCGACGCCCGATGCCAATCGTGATCCCCTCACCGGCGAAGCCGGCTCACACCCCGTGGGAACGGGTCTCGGCTCGGCGGGCGCCGGCGCCGCGGGAGCGGCGATGGGCGCGGCCCTGGGCGGTCCCGTGGGCGCGGTCGCCGGAGGTATCGCGGGCGCCGTGGCGGGAGGCTATGCCGGGCACGCCGCGGGGGAGGCCCTCGATCCGACCCTCGAGACGAACCACTGGCGCGAGACCTACAGAACCCGGCCGTACTACCGGGACGGCCGGAAGTACTCGGACTACGAGGCCGCGTACCGCTACGGCTGGGAGAGCGCCTCGCTGCCGTACACGCAGGATCTGTCCTTCGAGGAATACGAGCCGAAGCTCTCCCGCGACTGGAAGGCGGTCCGCGGAGAGGTCCGCCACGAATGGGCGGAAATGAAGGACGCGGCCCGCGACGCGTGGGATCGCGTGAGGGGACGCTCGAAGGAACGTCCCTAGCAGAGTTCCTGGCAACGCCCCGGAGTGGAGACGGCGGACGGCCCCCCGCCGGTTTCCGCTCTCGTTCGATCGAAGAGGAGGCCAGCATGCCGATCCGCGTCCTCGACCCCGCCGAATGGGAGTCGTTCTTCGCCCGCGTCACCTCGGAGCACCCGGCTTTCGTGAGCATCGCGTTCCTGCCGGCAGGCTCGTCCCCGGTGGTGGAGGCCCGCGACCTGCCGTTCCGGGCGGCCCGCGTGGAATCCCGCGAGGCCGGACGCACCATCGCCGTCGAGGTCGAGCCCGACGGCCCGTATGGGCCTCAGCCGCCCCGGGCCGTTCGCTACACCGTTCCCGAGCCCGCGACGCTCCTGTGGTGGTCGCGCGACGGGGAGGACCTCGTGGAGATCCTGGGCCGGCACGACGCGCTGACGCTCCTGAGGTTCCGCGCACGAGCGGCCTGAACCCAATATCTATTTCAACAGCTCAGATACTGTAGGAGGCCCGATGGACATCCGAGAGATCATGACGCCCTATCCCGTCTGCGCGACGCCCGACACGAGCCTCGTCGACGTGGCGCAGATGTTCGTGGACTTCGACTGTGGAGCCGTGCCAGTCGTCGAGACGCTCGAGGGGTTCCGGCCCGTCGGCATCGTGACCGACCGCGACATCACGTGTCGGGTCGTCGCGCGCGGGGAGAACCCGCAGCTCCTGAAGGTGCGTGACTGCATGACCTCGCCGGTCGAGGCCGTCTCGGTCGCGGCGCCCATCGAGAAGGCTCTCAGCCTCATGGCCGACCGCAAGCTGCGGCGCGTGGTCGTCATCGACGACGGTGGACGCTGCTGCGGAATCGTTTCGCAGGCCGACATCGCGCTCCATGCCCCTCTGCGCGATACGGCTGAGGTCGTGAAAGAGGTCTCGGCGAGCTGATGCGAGAATTCCGCGTGTGACCAACGATTCACCTTTCCTTTTCCGGCAGGCCGTCGCGGCCATCGATGCCGGGGATGCGGCGTCCCTCGAGAGCCTCCTCACGGCGCATCCCCGGCTCCTCCGGGAACGGGAGAACTCCGGCGAGGGGTACTTCCACCGGCCTTTCCTCCTGTGGTTCGTCGCGGAGAACCCGGTGCGACGAGGCAGCTTGCCGGGAAACATCATCGAGATCACGCGCGTGCTGCTCGACTCCCTCGCGATGAACGGAGTCGACAGTCGTTTCGAGCAGGCCGGGTACACGCTCTCTCTCGTGGCCTCGGGGCGGGTGCCGCGCGAGTCCGGATTTCAGATCGCGCTCATCGACGTCCTCGTGGACGCCGGAGCGGAAACCTCGGACGCTCTCGTCGCCGCGCTGGCACACAAGGAGATCGACGCGGCTCTGCGGCTCGTCGAGCGAGGCGCAAAGGTCAACCTCCTCGCCGCGGTGTGCATGGGGCGCCAGGACGCCGTGCTCAGGCTGGCCGAAAACGCGGACGCCGCGGAGCGCCAGACGGCCCTGATCGCGGCGGCGTTCTACGGAAACGAGCGGGCCACGAGGGACCCCCTCGGTCTCGCAACCGGCGCGCACCGCTACGGTCC
>CAZXSG010000461.1:0-4519 GCA_964643185.1 uncultured Holophagales bacterium | reverse complement strand
CACCTCGCCGCGGTAGTCGGAGTCGATCGTGCCCACGCCGTTCACGAGCGAGAGGCCGTGCTTCAGCGCGAGACCCGACCGGGCGCGCACCTGGGCCTCGAAGCCCTCGGGGATCTCGAGCGTGAGACCCGTGGGCACGAGCGCGCGCTCGAGCGGCTCGAGCGTGCGCGGCGCGGCGGCCCGGAGGTCCGCTCCGGCGGCTCCGGGCGACGCATAAGACGGCGCCGCGAGATCCTCGCAGCCCGGGCGCCAGGAAAAGCGGACGGTCACCATCACGCCGCGGCGCCGGAGGACGCCGCGCTCACTCCCGCCGCGGCGAGCTCTTCGGCCAGCCCGGCCATGTCCAGGTCGCCGGGCCCGGCCACGCCGAGGCCGAGCGTCGCCTGCCCGAAGAGCTTCTCGAGAGCGTCCTTCGCGTCGCTCCGCGTCACGGCCTCGATCTGCGCGAGGTACTCGTCGGGATCGTAGGGCCTGTCGCGGTAGAGCCAGCCGCGCGCGGCGGACTCCCGCCGGCTCACGGTCGATTCGAGCGAGAGCGCGATCTCCGACGTGATCTGACCCTTCGCACGGGTGAGCTCGGCGGCGCTGATTCCGTCCGCGCACGCCTTCTTCACCGTAGCCGCGGTGCGCTTCACGAGCTTGCCGAGATTCTCGGGCGAGGTCGCGGCTTCGATGAGGCAGAGACCTCCGTCCCGATGCAGGGTGAGCCCCGCGCCGACGTGATACGCGAGCCCGTTTTTCTCGCGCACCTCGCGCCACAGACGAGACGACACGCCGCCACCGAGGACGGTCGTCACGACGGAGGCCGCCGGTACGAGAGCGTCGGCATAGCCGAAACCGGGCGTCGCGATGAGGAGGTGCGACTGCGTGAGGCCGGGCCGCTCGAGATGGACGGCACAGCGGGTGGCCCGCGGCGCCGTGCGGCGCGGCGCCTTCTGGGTTCGGACGGGACGCGCGCGGGAACTGCGCTCACTCTCGCGTCGGGCCCGCTCTTTCACGAGGAGGGCGAGGAGCTTGTCGGGGTCGAGCGCCCCGGAAGCCACGAAAGCCATACGAGCAGGGACGAAGATCTCGCGGAAGCGCCCGGCGAGCTGGGTACGCGTGAGCGAGGAGCCGGTTTCCTTCGTTCCCAGGATCGGGGCGCCGAGGGGGTGCTTCGGCACGGGCGCCCGGACGAGGTCGTCCTGCAGGCGGTCCTCGGGCACGTCGGCCGCTTCGGCCATCTCCTCGAGGATCACCCCGCGCTCCGTCTCGACGTCCTCGGCCGTGAACGCGGGCGCCTCGGTGAGGTCGAGGAGGAGGGCGAGCGCGGCCTCGAGGCGGTTCGCCGTCGTGCGGATGTGGAAGACGACGCATTCCTTCGTCGTGTACGCGTCGCATTCCCCGCCGAGGAGGTCGGTCATGCGGGCGATGGCCTGGCCCGTTCGGCGCCGGGTGCGCTTGAACAGGAGGTGCTCGAGGAAATGCGTCGCCCCGAGCCTCTCGGGGGCCTCGTCGGCCGAGCCGCCCTTCACGTAGATGCCGAGAGCGACGCTGCGCACGTCGCGAACGGGATCCAGAAAGACGCGAAGGCCGTCGGGCAGAGTGCGATCGATCACCACCAGACCATACACCGGCGATGCAGGCCCGGCGTGACGGTTTTGTAATATTGACCGGGACGTTTCGTGGCATGATCCACAAATCGCCGTCGTCGAGGAAGACGACGACAACAATGAGGAATCAAATGAAGAAGATACTCCCGGCCGTTGCCGTTGCCATTGCCATTGCCGCGGCTGCGCCGCAGGCCAACGCACAGCTCTACGCCTGCAATCAGAGCGGGGCGCCGTCCTGCGCCGCCGGACTGGTCCTGAAGGCGGTCGCCAACGGCCCCGCCGAACGCGCAGGCGGCTTCGAGGTCGTCATGTGCCGGGAGCTCGGCTACGGACAGCGGGACTGCCAGTACCGTACCGTGACCGACAGCCAAGGCTACTTCCTCATCATCGCCTCGTTCTACCCGGGCCAGTACTCCATTTACTCCTGGAACCCGAATCAGATCTGGGGTAGCTCGCGTGCCCCCTCGAAATCGGTGGCGTTCAACTGCGCCGGCACCTCCTCGAACCCGTGCAAGAAGGACATGGCCTTCGACCCCGTCCTCACGTATCCCGGTCCCCTGCCCGCGGCCCTGCTCGAGCCCTGGGCCTGGATGGTGACCTACGCAGACGGCGTTCCCACCCAGTTCATCGCACAGCAGCCGCAGGACCCGAAGCGGGCGTTCCCGGGCGCGACCTACAGCTACGATCTTTACATAGGGAACGAAGAGAATCCGCCCCTCGTGCAGCAGAACCTCAGCTTCCCGGATTCCTTCTTCAACCTCACGTTCTACTCGCAGCCTCAGGTCATCACTCACCCGGATGGCAGCCGCACCGTGTATCCCGCGTACAACGAGGTTCAGTACTGGCGTCTCCGGACCAAAGTCAGCTACCCCACACCCCACGGCACGTTCGAGGAGAGCACGCTTTCAGGGGTCGTCCCGTTCGAGGTCCAGCCCGAGCGGGGCATGGTCGTCTGCCTTCCGGGATCGCCCGGATGCCCGTGGGCTTATCAGTAGGGAGACGCCATCGCAGATGAGCGCCCGCGGGATCATTTCCGCGGGCCGGTGCCTCCGCCGCCCGGAGGCATCGTGCCTCCGCCGCCGATCCCCGGTCCCGTGCCGCCGCCCGGCGTCTCGGAGCGCCCGCCGTCGGCGAGCGTCTGCTCCGTGAAACGCCAGAGGTGGTACTCGTCGCGGCCCTGGTACACGCGGATCGACTTGGCCTGGCTCTTACAGTAGACGCCGGTGATCGGGCCGGTCTGCTCGCCCTTGGGGTTCCCGGTGGGGTCGAAGCCGCCCTTGACGTCCCCCTTGCCACCCGAGTCGTCTTCGTTGGAATCCCCGGGACGCGGCGTGGGCGCGGGCGTTGGCGTGGGCCTCGAGAACGGGCCGCCCTTGTCGCTGCCGCCGCCCACGACGGGCCCCCCTTGGCCGCCGGGACCGGGCTGGCCGCCGGGGGTCACCGGTGTCTGGCCCTGACCGAAGAAGATGAGCCCCCAGTCGTCGCTGTTCGTGATGGGGTCCTTCCAGAGCTTCCTCAACGTGCGGGGCTCGACCTCGACCATCTCCTTGAGCGACGTCGGGTAGCGCCCGAACTTCACGCGGAATCGCCTGATGCCCTCGGCATACTGGCGGCCGCGGAAGATGAGCTCCTCCTCGCGCTCGCGCTGGGTCTGCTGCGAGGCGAGCGGGAGCACCGCGGCGATGAGAATCGTCATCACGGTCATCGCGACGAACAGCGCGACGAGCGTGTAGCCCGCCTCCCGGTTCCTCCGCCGCGTCAACGACCCCCGCGGGCGCTTCACCATCGCGTCCCCTTCACCAGCTGTCGTACGACGTCCCGTCGAGCGCCAGCCCCTTCGCCCCCGACTTCACGTCGATGATCCCCGGGGGCTGATCCGTCTCGGTGGCATCGGGATCCGCCTCCTCGTACTCGACGACCCACGTGTCGGCGGCCTTCGTGATCGGGTCGATGGGGACCTTCCGGATGTACCCCTCGCTCACGAGCTCGTCGAGGGACTCGGGGTAGCGCTGCTTGTCCGCATAGAACTGATCGAGCATCGAGCGGAACGTGAAGAGGTTCTCGCGAAGGGCCGTCTCCTTGGCGCGCACGGGAGCCTTCGCCAGATGCGGGATCCCGATGGACGCGAGGATCCCCAGGATCGCCATCACGACGATCAGCTCGATGAGGGTGAAGCCACGACTTTTTCGTCTTCCGGTGCGCATGTCACCAGTCCTTGTAGTAAGTCCCGTCCAGGGCACGGCCTCGCGAGAGCGAGTACACGTCGTACACGTTCTGCCGTCCCCAGGACGTGGAATCGGGTTCGTCCTGATAGCTGCGGAGCCCCCACTCGGCCTTGCCCGTCATGGGATCGATGGGGATCTTTCGCAGGAACTTCCGTTTCTTCCGGATCTGTCCGACGAGCTCGACGCCTTCGACGAGCTCCTCGATCTCGGGGGGATAGCCTTCCGAATCGAGCTTCACCTGGATGAGGCCCTGGTCGGCGAGCCTCTTGTAGTCGTCGACCGCGGTCCTCATGGAGCGGAGCGAGGCCCGCAGCTCGGCCTCCTTCTGCCGCGTGATGGCGAACCGCGCGATGGGCACGATCATGCCCGTGAGGATCAGGATGAACGCGCACACCATCGCCAGCTCCACCAGGGAGTAGCCGCGACGGGAGCGTGTGGTCTTCATCATCCTGTCTTCCTTCTTTTCTTCTACGGAAGCACCGACACCGTGAGCGGCTCGACGCGGGGACGCAGGGGTCCGCTGCGGCTCGAAGCGCCGCCGGCCGAGGCCCGGAGAAGCGACGCGCCGGGCCCCCGCCCTTTGAACGCGAACGCGGCGAGCGCGCCGTCGGGCAGGCCCGCGCACCCCGGCCGGGCGATCCGCACGCGGGCGCGGCCGGGCGTGCGATCGGCGTCGAAGCGCACGTCGAGCCCCATGGGCCC